>JALDXR010000588.1:0-2793 GCA_032154865.1 Nocardioidaceae bacterium | reverse complement strand
CGGTTGGTCATGCCCTTGGCGATCAGCTTGAGCACGTTGAGCTCCTGCTCGGACAACCGGCGCAGCTCGGCCGGCTGGTCGTCGCCCTTGCGAAGGCGCTCGAGAACCCGGCCCGTCACCGCGGGATCCAGCAGCGACTGACCGTCGGCGACCCGGCGGATCGCGTCGACCAGCGCGCCTCCCCCGACTTCCTTGAGGATGTAGCCGGCCGCGCCCGCCATGATGGCGGTGAACAGTGCCTCGTCGTCGTTGTACGACGTGAGGATGAGCGCCTTGATCGACGGATCCTGCGATCGCACCTCGCGGCAGACGTCGATCCCGCTGCCGGCGGGCAGCCGGGCGTCGAGCACCGCGACATCCGGCCGAAGGGCCGGAATACGGCGACGCGCCTGCTCGGCCGAGTCGGACTCCCCCACGACCTCGAAGCCCGGCTTCGCTTCCAGCAGGGCGCGGATTCCCTCGCGTACCACTTCATGATCGTCCAGGTGGTAGACCCGGACCTTGGTCGTCTCGCTGTCCACGACTCAATCCTCGCCTATCCACACCAACGAACGCAGAGACCTCAGCCTCTGCCATTGGGTCCTTCGGCTCTATCAGGGGTTCCTTTGGGCCAGGGACCCGGCCGGTCCGGCCCCGGCCTAGTGGCCAAGGTCACCCAGCAGAGCCTCTTCGACCCTACGGAGTCCGAACGCGGCGGCGGACTGTTGTCTTGTGGACTGGATGAGAGGAAGCCGGCCGGTTGTCGTCGGCGTAGACGCCACCCCGCACAGTGACGCCGCGCTGCGATGGGCGGTCAGTGAGGCAGCCCTGCGCGATCGGCCGCTTCACGTGGTGGCGGCCGCACCGGTCGAGCGGCCCAGACTCGGCCGGGCTCCGGCCGCGCTGGATCGGTCTCCGGTTCCGGACGAGGCACTCGTACGGCCGGGTCAGTATGCCGCCGGCCGCCTCACCGCCGACCGGGTCACGACCGAGATCTCCACGGACCCGCCGGTCCGTGCCCTGGCCCGGGCCGCGGACGCCGCCGAGCTCGTCGTCGTGAGCGCGCATCAGCGCCACAATCGGCGCTCGGTCGCTCACGCGGTCGCGGCGCATGCCGTCTGCCCGGTCATCGTCGTCGGCACGCCCGATGGCCCGGAGCGACAGCACATCGTCGTCGGCCTGGACGGCTCGGCGGAGTCCGACTACGCCCTGGCCTTCGCCTTCGACGAGGCCGCGCGGCGTGGGGCATCGATCGAGGCCGTGCACAGCTGGCGGCCGATGGGATCGGAGGCCAGCTACGGGCGCTGGATCGAGCGGACCGAGGAAACCTTTCGGCAGCAGGTGCGGGACAGCGTCGCGCCCTTGCGGACGAAGTATCCCGAGGTCACGGTCGTCGAACACGTGCTGCAAGGCAGCCCGGCCGACCAGCTCGCCGAACGGTCGGCCGACGCCGATCTGGTCGTCGTGGGATCTCGCGGCTACGGCCGGGTGATCGGTCGCCTGCTCGGTTCGGTGAGCCAAGGACTGCTCGACCGCGCGCAGTGCCCCGTCGCGGTCCTGAAGAACGCCTGGTGAGCCGACGCTGGGAACCACCGAAGAGTCGTCAGTGAGATCGGGCTCGAGGCCGGGACCGGACCACCGCGACCGGGCAGTGGGCCCGCTTGAGCACCTGACGGCTCACCGAGCCGAGCGACAGGGTGGCAGCAGGCCCGCGACCACGGGCGCCGACGACGAGCAGATCGGCCCTCGAGCTCGCGTCAGCGAGCACCCGGTCGGGCCGGCCGTTCTCATATCGCGTCACAACCTCGACGTCGGGGAACCGCTCGCGCCAGCCGGCGATCGTCTCCGCGACGTCGAGTAGCTCGCTGTCGTCGACGACAACCCGTCGGGAGTCGCTGAGGACAGCGACCACGGCCTGCGACTCGGTGTACGGATCCCAAACAGCGTGAACGACCGTGAGTGGAAGCCCCCGCACCGACGCCGCTTCGAAGGCGAAGCCGGTCGCCGCCATTGAGGCCTCAGATCCGTCGACGCCGAGGACCACGCCTCCGGTGCCGTCGGGATGGCCGGGCAGCGGGGCGCGCACAACGACGACCGGGCAGATCGCATGTTGAGCCACGGCCGAACTGACCGATCCGACGAGGACAGACGCGATCCGGCCGTGGCCGCGGGACCCGACGGCGAGGATGTCGCGCTCGGTCGCGGTGCGAGTCAGCACGGCTGCCGGATCGCCCGAGACCCAGTCACCCGTGACATCCACCCCCGACCAGGTCTCCCGGACGTCCGCGACCGCAGCGTCCACCATCTTCTGCGCTACCTCTCGATCCTCGGCACTCGTGACGTAAGTGATCCGCAATGGCCAGCGCCTTCGCTCAGCTTCCGTCGCAGCCCAGTGGAGTGCGCAGAGGGCCTCACGGGAGCCGTCGATGCCGACGATGACAGAGCGTTGGTGGGGAGCCTGCGTATTCATCTTGGCGGAGCTCCTTCCGTCTACGCCTTCAGTCTTCGCATCCCCACGGCCGAGGCCTAGTGACAGTCGACTCCCGCGTCTGGTCGTTGGTCCCCGGCTACGCCGGCGCGACGTCGCGACGATTGAAGAGCAGCTGGCCAGCCAGCGCCAACCCGGCCCCGACTGCCAGCATCACCACGGCGGTCGAGATGGCGAACGACTCCGCCGGCACCAGCTTCCCGGTCCGCAGGATCGCCACCCGATCGCAGCCGTCCTCGACCTCGTCCAGCAGGTGCGAGGACTCGCTGCGTCGGACATCAGTCAGCCTCCATCCCCCGCTGCGGTCGAGGGGCTAGGCCCGATGC
>JALDXR010000587.1:0-2794 GCA_032154865.1 Nocardioidaceae bacterium | reverse complement strand
GGGAGTGACCGCGCGTAGGAGACACCGCGGGTGACCCAGGGCTCCAGCTGGCCTGGTGCCTCTACGGCCGCCGCTTCGACGCGCAGCCACCCGCGCATCTCCCGACCGCGCATCACCATCGGCTCGACATGCTCGCCGATCAGCTCCTCGGACTGCTCCGGATCGACCCGCACCAGCAAGCCGCCCTGTCCACTCGCAGCCACCGCCATGTTGCCGTTGACGAGAAAGGCCAATCCGCCGAACATCCGCTGCTCGGTCAGGCTCTTCTCGCCGGCGACCAGCTCTCGGATCCGGTCGGCCAACTCCTCGTCGTACGCCATGCCGGGATTATCGCCAGACACGCCGACAATCGCGTTCGGCCTCGGCCCGGGCCGCTCCAGGCAAACCGCCTAAGCCTCGATCCACCGATCACTGCTGTGGAGGGGGTTCAGGGGTGCTGCGCTTGGCGGCCGTGAGCGATGGCAGGGGGAGCTCCTGACCTCGCTGTCAGGCGTTCCACGTGAGGGTTCCGGTCGGGCCGTTGTCGGCTGGGTGGTCAGGACGTCGCCGTGCTCGGGGGCCCGCAGCCATGAGTGAACAGCCGGATCCAGGCCGTTTCCCAGGGCCAGGCGGCCGGTAGGTGCAGGGTGATCCGCCGCGCCGAGGACGCGATTCGGGCCGGGACCGCGACGAGCTTGCGGCGGATGGTCGCGGTGGTGGCCCGGGCCAGCTGGGGTCCGGTGATGGTTGCTGCGGCGCGGGTGAGGTTGAACGTGATGACCGCGAGCACCAGCCAGGCGGCGTTGGCGGTGAATTTGCCCGAGGGCAGGTGCGCGAGCGCGGAGTTCTTCAGGTCGGCGTGGACCTGCTCGATGACGGCATGCCCGCGGTGGGTCTTATCCGCGGCCACCGTGTCGAGGACGGCCGGGTCGGTGGTGGTGAAGAAGGCGTGGAACCGCCAGAGGTCGAACAAGGTGCCTTGCCCTGAGATGGCGTTGAGGTCGGGGATGCGGCGGACCACCAGCCGACCGGGCACCTGGTCGGTCTTCTTCTGTGCGGCGAACGCGGTGAAGTCGATCTCGGCGACCTCGGCTCGGGAGATCCACCGCCCAGTGGTCTCGTCGAAGACCGCGTCGGGGTACTCGATCGGTTTCCACGCCTCGGCGGGGATCGCCGCGATCGTGGCCCTCACCGTCGCGTCGAGGCGAACGGTGACCGACACATCGGCGTCGGCGCGGACCGCCGCGCCGATGGTGCCGCGTCCGTAGAACGCGGAGTCCGCGCGCACCAGCGGCTTCGCCGACGACACGGTCCGGACGGCTCTCAACGCGTCGGTGACCAGCCGCCTGGCCCCGCGCGGTGAGCCGCAGGCGCCTTTGCGCAGCCGCTGAGCCACGATCACTGGCGCGGTGTCGGAGCTGGTGGCGGTGGCCAGCAGCGCGTTCAGGCCACGCACGCCGGTGTAGCCGAACCCGGCGCCCTGCTTGGCGTAGCCGTGGACCTCGATGATGGTGTCGTCGACGTCGACCAGCACATGGCCACCGGCCTCGGCGTCGGAAAGCAGCGGCGCCTGGTCGGCCAGCCGGGTCAGGAACCTCGAGGCGACCGCGTCGAGCTGGCGGACATGCCCGAAGGTGAACGCCCGCAGGAATGACCCCAACGTCGAGGGCGCATACGCCTTCGCGAACACCCGACCCATCCCGCCGTGCCGTAACAGCGCCATGTCCTCGATGCTGTCCGCACCGGCGGTCATCCCGGCGACCAGCGAGGCCACCTTCAGCCCAGCGTTCGCGCCCTTATCGGTCGGCACCGAGAGGTGCTCCTCGGCGAGGGCGCACAACCCGGCGGACTCCGCCAGCGCCAGCAACGGGACCAGCCCTGCCCACGACACCAGATTCGGGTCGTCGAAGGCCACCGACGTGGCTCGAAACCTGTGAGACAGTTGCACCTGACGGATGCCCTTCGAGCTCGACGAAAACGGACCCTAGACAAGTCCCATTCTTCAAGCCCGCAAGGGCATCCTCGCGTCACGGCACGCTCACACCACAAAGATCATCGGTGGATCGAGGCTAAGCCATGCCCCATCGGTCGACGCTTGGTCGAACCAGACAAGCTCAGGGTCAACGTCGAGTCCCCGAAGCCACCTGAGCCGTCCCAAGCCCCTCACGTGCCGCAGTTGCGGCAAGAAGCCGACCTCGGTGGTCAGTTCGAGCCGTACCCGGGACTCGAGCCAGCTGGAGCTGGGTCAGGGCAGCTTCGACGCGCGAACGTCGATCGGCTGGATGTTCGGAGCGCCGCTGAACAGGTCCGGCGCCTGCGCCATCAAGGCTGCGGCCACCTTGCCGTTCAGGTGCGCGTCCCGGCCGGCGTCGTCGGGGAACACGTCGAAGATCCCGAAGGTCGACTCGCTCAACCGGATCGCGAACCAGGCCACCGTCTCGGGTTCGTCGTTGACCAGCGGCACGGCCGACGCGAGGAAGCCCTCGACGTCGGCTTCCTTGCCCGGCTTCGCCTCCATCGTCACGAGCAGCCCGACGGTCGGGGTGGCTGTCATGGGTCCTCCTCAGAGGTCGTGGGCGGCGAGAGCAACGTTGGTTTCACCGTACTGCGGCGCTGATGCCGATCCGGGAAGCGAGTGTGGGCGCGAGATTCAGGTTTCGCGGGCGCAGATCCTGCATCTCGACGCCAACATTCGACTCCGCGAGGTCGCGAGGCGAGCCACAGCCCCCGCTAGTAGCCGATCAGCCGGTGGAGTCGTACGAAGGTGGTCTCGTAGCCGAGCCGGGGCCAGGTCCGCGACGACAGCAGGTTCGTG
>JALDXR010000102.1:0-9277 GCA_032154865.1 Nocardioidaceae bacterium | reverse complement strand
CTCGACCGCGACCACCTCGTGGCCTCCCTCGAGCAATACCTCCGACAGATGCCCCCCGATGAAACCGGCCCCTCCGGTCACGAGAACCCTCATCACCCCTCCTCGGCCACGCGTCTCCCGACACGGCACGCTCGAGTGCAGATCGTCTAGAAGTACCCAACTTCGGCGTACGAATGTGTTGACGATCTGAATGTCCAGAAAGCCAGCGATCCTGTGACCACGCTGTGACTGCGACGTGATCGGCCCGCACCCCGAGATTGACTCAGCCTATACGGCGGGTTACGAAGACGTACTCGGTGCTGTCCTCGGTGTACGGCTCGCGGTCGAAGCCGCCGTACATCGTCTCCAGCTCCAGGCCGGCGACATCGATCAGCCCGAGCCACTCGTTCTTGGTCGCCCACCACAGCGAGCTTGTCGACCCGTCGTCGAGGTTGATGTCGATGCGATTGTCGCCGATGGCGTAGTGGATCGTGTGGGGGACCGGCTCAGCCCGGTGTTCGTCGGCGAGGCTGGACGCGATCCGGTAGTCGAACGCGATGGCGTTCCAGGCGAAGCGGCCGCCGGGCCGAAGTGCGGCGGCTACCCGCTCGAACGTGCGACGCCGGTCGGCCCAGGTCGGCAGATGGAGCAGCGACCGGTACGGGCAGTAGATCAGCCCGGCCGGCTCGTCGAGCGCGAGGTCCCGGATGTCGACTTCTCGCAGGTCGAGGTCGACGTCGGCATCGGCGGCCCGGCTGCGGGCCTGCCGCAGCATCGCGGGTGACGTGTCGACGCCGATCACCTGCCGTCCGGTCGCCTGCGCGACTGGGACGGCCACTCGGCCGTTGCCGACGGCCAGCTCGACCAGCGGCCCCTCGGCCTCGCGGGCGAGCTCGACGTAAAACCCGACGTCGGCGGTCATCGGGGCCGACCACGCGTCGTAGTGATCGGCGAAGCCTTCGTCCCAGCTCACGGGTGTACTCCCCCTGGGTTGCTGTCTGGGCTAGCCCCGCCACGGCTCGACGCGGACGATCGCGTCGAGCGGCACGGGGCCGTAGATATGGGGAAACTCCTCGGCACCCGGCTCCGGCACCTCGTAGCGCACCGGCGCGGTGAGCCGTCCGCTGTCGATGAGGAGAACCACCAGGTCGTTGCGAGGGTAGTCGCCGTACAGCGCCTCGGCGACGTCTCGCAGCTGATGTGGCAGGGAGCAGTGGATGAAACCCTCGTCCCGCAAGGTGCGTCCACGGGTCGACATTTCGTACGACCCACTGAGCCGGGCCGCGTCCCACGCGGCGCGCTCGGTGATGTGGAGGAGGTCGGTCATCCGACGCACCCTAGCGGCCCGAAGACGGTTGCGGGGGCTTCGTCAACATTCAATCAATATTAAACATCATGTAGAATCCGCTCGATGGGCGAACCGAGCATCGAGACCGTTCGGGAGTTGTGCGCGACCTACTCCAACTGGGGACGCTGGGGGCCGGACGACCAGCGCGGCACGCTCAACCTGATCACGCCGGAGTGCGTCGTGGCGGCGGCAGCACTCGTCCGCAAGGGCCGCTCGATCTCGCTCGGGCTGCCGTTCGATGAGAGTGGGCCGCAGACCGGTGCCTTCAACAGGTTCAACCCGATCCACCTGATGGTCCGAGACGGCGCGGATGCCCTGGTCGGCAGCTCGGTCCGGGACTTCTACGGCGGCGTCGACCGGCACTTTCGCGGTACGGACGACGTGGTGATCATGCCGCTGCAGTGCGGCACGCAGTGGGACGCACTCAGTCATGTGGTCTTCGACGACAAGATCTACAACGGCTACGGCGCCGACCTCGTGAGCAGTCGGGGGGCGCTGAAGAACGATGTGCGCAACGGCGCCGGCAGCCTGGTCGGTCGCGGTGTCCTGCTCGACCTGCCGCGCACGCTCGGCCTCCCTTGGCTCGAGCCCGGCGCCGTGATGGGCGCGGAAGAGCTCGACGGGGCGGCCGACGCCGCCGGTGTCACGGTGGGCTCCGGCGACATCCTGCTGGTGCGAACCGGCCAGATCGCCCGAGTACGGTCCGACGGCGCCTGGGGCGACTACGCCGGCGGGCCCGCACCCGGGCTCGGGCTGTCCGCGATCGGCTGGCTGGCCGGCCGCGACGTCGCCGCGGTCGCGACCGACACGTTCGGCGTGGAGGTCCGTCCCAATGAGACCGCCGACGTGATGCAGCCGCTCCACATCGTGCTGATCGTCCATGTCGGCATGTGGCTCGGGGAGATCTTCGACCTCGAGACGCTGGCGGCCGACTGCGCGGACGACGGCGTCTACGAGTTCCTGTTCTCCGGTCCGCCGCTGCCGTTCACCCGCGCGGTCGGATCGCCGCTGAATCCGATGGCCGTCAAGTAGGCGAGGTGAGTTCGTGCAGGCGCTGCGCTCGATGCTCTTCACACCCGGCAACCGCTCCGACCTGATCGAGAAGGCGATTCGTTCGGGCACGGACGCCGTCATCGTCGACCTCGAAGACGCCGTACCGCTGGACTCGAAGGTCGCCGCGCGAGACGCCCTCGCCGACCTGCCGGAGTCCGACGTGCCCCTCTACGTACGGGTCAACGGCGCCGAGACCGAGTTCCTCTGGGGCGACGTCGTCGCGGCCGGGCAGGCCGATGTCGCGGGCATCGTGATCCCGAAGGCCGAGGACGCCGATCTGCTGCAGCGGGTCTCCGGCGCCCTCACCGCGCTGGAGCTGGCCCATGGTCGCGAGCCCGGCGGCATCGAGATCGTGCCGCTGATCGAGAGCGCGAAGGGAGTACGCGACGCCGACGCGCTGCTCGCGTGCGACGACCGGGTGACGTCGGTGCTGTTCGGCTCGGGAGAGCAGGGCGACTTGGTCGCGGACCTGGGCTGCGAGTGGACGCCCGAGGGAACCGGGCTGCTTTATGCCAGGTCGGCGGTGCTGCTCGCCGCGAGAGCAGCCGGCATCGCCCAGCCGATGGACGCGGTCTTCATGGACTTCCGCAACAACGACGCGCTGCGTATCGAATGTGAGCTGGCCAAGCGGGTGGGCTACGTCGGCAAGGTCGCCATCCATCCCGGTCAGATTCCGGTGATCCACGAGGTCTTCACGCCCACCGCCGACGAGGTCGCCTACCAGCGCAAGATCGTCGAGGCCTTCGAGGCCGCTGTGGCGTCGGGATCGGCATCGATCAGCGTCGACGGCCGGATGGTCGACTACGCGGTGGCCCGGGTCGCCCGGGGCATCCTCGAGCGCGCTGCGGCCGCCGAACCCCGGTCCGGCCGATGACCAGCTTGTTGTCGGGGGTCACGATCCTCGAGCTGGGCCAGGTCATCGCCGGCACCTACGGCGGCACGATCCTCGCCGACCTCGGCGCCGACGTGATCAAGATCGAGCCGCTGCGCGGCGATGCCGGACGCAATCCGCTGATCGCTCCGTTGCACGACGACAGCTCCATCCACCTGTTCATGAACCGCGGCAAGAAGAGCGTCGCCCTCGACCTCAAGAGTGACGACGGGCGCGACATCTTCTTCCGCCTCGTCGAGCAGGCCGACGCCGTCATCGACAATTTCCGGCCCGGGGTCATGGCGCGACTTGGCATCGACCATGCCGAGCTGGCCAAGCGCAACCCGAGCATCGTGACCGCCGCGGTGACCGGCTTCGGCGAGTACGGTCCGGCCAAGGACCGTCCGGCGTTCGACCTCGTCGTCCAGGCGTTCAGCGGCCACGTCGACATCACCGGCGATCCCGACTCGGCGCCGGCCCGGGTCGGTGTCCCGATCGCGGACCTCGCCGGCGGCATCTTCTGCTGCATCTCGGTGCTCGCCGGTCTGGTCGGCCAGGGGCGACACGGCACCGGCGGTCATGCCGACGTCGGCATGCTCGACGCCTTGGTGTCGCTGCTGACCTACGACGGGCTGCATCACCTCAACACCGGCGATCCCGTGACCCGCCAGGGCACCGCACATGCGTACATGGTCCCCTGGCAGGCGTTCGAGACCCAGGACGGTTACGTCGTGGTCGCGGCCCGGGAGGAGAAGTTCTGGCAGCGGCTGTGCGACGCGATCGAGCGGCCGGACCTCAAGGACGATCCGCGTACGGTCGACAACCGGGCCCGGCTCGCCAACCGTGACTTCGTCGTGCCGATCCTCGAGGCGGCGTTCCGGCAGCGTACGAGGGCCGAGTGGGTCCAGGTGCTCGAGAAGTACGACATCCCGGCGGCGCCGGTCAACGACATCGGCGAGGTCTTCACCGATCCGCAGGTACAGGCGCGTGGGCAGGTCCGGAGCTACCAGCACGCCACGCTCGGCGAGATCCGCTACCAGGCGAGCCCGATGCAGTTCGACGACTGGACATTTCCGAATCGGCCGGCGCCGGTGCTCGGCCAGCACACCGTCGAGGTGCTGGTCGACCGGCTGGGCTACGACGAGAGCGCCGTCGCGCGGCTGGCTGAAGCGGGCGCGGTCGGGGTGTGGCGGCCCGAGCCGCGCTGATGTTTCGCACCCTCTCGATCACCACGTCGGTCATCACCCTGGCAGCGGTCCCGGTGTTCCTGCTGGGCGCGCTGGCGATCTTCATCCGCGACGAGCTGCAGTTCAACGAGACCCAGCTGGGCATCGCGGCGTCGCTCTACTACCTCACGGCGGCGCTGTCCGCGGTGCCGGCCGGTCGGTTCGTCGAGCGCCTCGGCGAACAGCGTGGCATGGCCGTCGCAGCCGCGGGGACCTCTTCGGCCATGCTGGCGATCGCGATCGTGGCCGACTCGTGGGGCGACGTCGTCGCGTGCATGCTGCTCGCCGGGACCGCCCAGGGCTTCGCGCTCCCGGCGACCAATCTCGGTCTGGCCCGTCGCATCCCGGCCGGCCGCCGTGGCATCGCCTTCGGCGTCAAGCAGTCGGCCGGCACCCTGGCGACGCTGCTGTCCGGCGCGGCGGTCCCGGTCCTCGCGCTCACAGTCGGCTGGCGCTGGGCCTTCGCCGCCGCTGGAGCCGCCGGGCTGCCACTGGTCGCCTGGGGAGTCCGCGGGCGATCGAGACGGGCGGCGTCAGCCGTACGCGAGCGGCATCCGATTCCGATCGGGCCGTTGGTCGTACTCGCCATCGCAGGTGCTTGCGGAGTCATCGCGGGCAGCACCCTCGCGTCCTTCTACGTCGAGTCCGCCGTCGCGCACGGCATCTTCTCCGGCACCGCCGGCACTCTGCTCGCGGTCGGCGGCGTGGTCGGGGTCGTCGGCCGAATTGGCTGGGGCTGGGTCGGCGACCACTGCGGCAGCGCCGAGTTCCGCGTCATGAGTGCGCTGCTCGCCGCCGGCGCGATCGGATTCGCGCTTCTCGGTGGCGCGACGTCGAGCGCCCGGTTGCTGGTGGCCACGCTGCTGATCTTCGGCATGGGATGGGCCTGGCCGGGGCTGTTCAACTTCGCGGTCAGCGAACGGATCCCGGCGGCACCGGCGGCGGCGACCGGTGTGATCGGCACCGGCCTGTTCGCCGGCGGCATCGTCGGGCCGGTCGGCTTCGGGTTCCTGGTCCACACGACGTCCTACCGCCATGCCTGGTCCGCCGTCGCAGCGGCACTGCTCCTCGCCGGCGGACTGGTGCTGGTCGGCGGCAGCTGGCTGCAGCGCCGGGTGGCGTGACCCGCGGCGGAGCTAACCGATCTCGAGCAGGACCTTGATCAGGTCGGAGCGGGTGTGCATCGCCGCGAAGGCGGCGGCGCCCTGCTCCAGCGGGTAGCTCGCCGAGATCAGCGGCGCGACCTGGACCTGCTTCGACGCGAGGAGCTCGATGCTCGTCGCGTAGTCACCGGGCACCGCGGCTCGCGAGTTCACCAGGTCGATCTCCTTGTAGTACAGGTCGTAGAACGGGAGCCGTCCCTCGGTCGCCGCGATGATGCCGTACTGCAGGATCGTGCCGCCGACGCCGACCAGGTCGATCGCCTGCGCCAGCGTCTGGGTCGTGCCCGCCGACTCGACGACGAGGTCGGCGCCGCGGCCGTCGGTGACGTCGCTGATTCGGCCGGCCGCCTCGTCGGGCGGGCAGGTGACGGCTGCCCCCAGTGCCTCGGCGAGCTCGCGCTTGGCGGCCGACCGGGTGATCCCGACGACGCGTACGCCGCGCTGGGCCAGCAACTGGGTGTGGAGCAGGCCGCCGACACCGAGGCCGATGACCGCGGCGGTCTGCCCGGGGAACGCGGCGATCCGGCGCTGGGCGTGGACGCAGACACCGAGGACCTGGAGGAGTGCGGCATCCTCCAGCGACAGGCTCGGCGGCAGCGGCAGCAGTTGCCGGTCGTCCACCGCGACGTAGTCCGCGAAGCCGCCGTCGACGTCGCGTCCGATGAGGGCGCCGC
The DNA here is from genome assembly GCA_032154865.1 of Nocardioidaceae bacterium. Classification (GTDB taxonomy): domain Bacteria; phylum Actinomycetota; class Actinomycetes; order Propionibacteriales; family Nocardioidaceae; genus DATFRX01. Next base: position 2,963 of record JALDXR010000102.1, on the reverse strand, counting down.
GAGGGCACAGGTTCGGCCGATCGGCGTGGCAGGCATGGCAGTGGCCGCACGCCACCGTCGGGTCGACGAGGACACGGATGCCCTCGGCGCCCCGGCCCGGCGTGCCGGCCCGGACCACGCGTCCGACCACCTCGTGGCCGAGGACCCGGGGGTAGTCGACCGGCGGCTTGCCCTGATGGAGCTTGAGGTCGGTGCCGCAGAGGCCGGCCCGCTCGACGGCGATCAGGGCCGGGCCGTCCGGCGTGGGCTCCGGAACGTCCCGGACCTCGAGGGACTCGACTCCGGTCAGCACGAGTGCGCGCATCGATCCTCCTGGCGCGGGCCCCACGCGACGGTCGCGGCGTGGCCATCTCACACTCTGCCACATCGCCGTGTGACATGTATCATGTATGATATCTCCTCGGTCGAACATAGGACGGGCACATGAGCGAGCACCAGACGCCCTGGCACACCGAGCAGTGGTTCACCTCGCCGTGGAATCACGAACCCGACGTCGTGGCCGACTTCCAGTTCCCGCCTCAGGTCGAGTTCCACGACGTCACCTTGCGCGACGGTGAGCAGCAGGCCGGTGTGGAGTTCTCCGCCGACGACAAGATCCGGATCGCCGAAGCACTCGCGGACGCCGGGATCCAGCGCATCGAGGCCGGCCTGCCCGCGGTGTCGGACGAGGACGAGAAGGCCGTACGAGCGATCGCCAACCTCGGGCTGCCGTCCACCGTCTACGCGTTCTCCCGCTGCATGGTCGACGACGTCAAACGGGCGGTCGACTGCGGGGTCGCCGGCGTCATCATGGAGGTGCCGTCGAGCCGGCATCTCATCGAGCTCGGCTACCAGTGGAGCGTCGAACGCGCCATCGAGCTGTCCGTGACCGCGACCAACTACGCCCACGAGCAGGGCCTGTCGGTGTCCTTCTTCCCGATCGATGCGACCCGGGCCAGCCTCGAGGACTACCTCGCCCTGGTCGGGAAGGTCGCGGCCGAGGGGCACATGGACGCCCTCGTGCTGGTCGACACCTTCGGCGTGCTCGCCCCGCAGGCGGTCCCGACCTTCGTCTCGCAGTCCCGGGAGCGGTTCGACGTACCGCTCGAAACGCACTTCCACATGGATTTCGGGCTCGGCGTCGCCAACACGCTGATCGCGGCTGCCAACGGTGCGACCACTCTCCAGACGACGCTGGCGGCCCTCGGCGAGCGAGCCGGCAACACGCCGATGGAGGAGACCGTGATGGCGTTGAAGACGCTCTACAACGTCGACTGCGGCATCGACACGACCAAGCTCACGAAGCTGTCGCGCATGGTGTGCGAGATCGCCGGTGTGGAGCAGCCGACGAACCGTCCGGTGACCGGGAGCAGACTGTTCTCGGTGGAGTCCGGCATCATCGCCACGTGGGTACGCAATGTTCGCGACGTCGATGTCACCGAGTGCGTGCCGTACGACCCGCGCCTCGTCGGTCAGCAGCCCCCCGAGATCGTGCTCGGCAAGGGCAGCGGACTGGACAACATCGCCGACCACCTCGAGCAGCACGGCCTCACCGCCACGGAGGAGCAGAAGTCCGACCTGCTCCTCGCCGTCAAGTCGGCATCGCTCGCCAAGCACGAACTCCTGACCCCCGATGAGTTCCGCGAGCTGGCCCGTTCGGTCGGCATCCACTGAATCGCACCGCGGGGGCGGTGACCTGACATGGTGACCGCACTCGGTTGGCTGGCCGTCGTCGGTCTGATCCTCGGCAATGCGCTCTTCGTCGCCGCCGAGTTCTCGCTGACGTCGGTCGACCGGACGAAGCTCAAACGGCTCGCCGACACCGACCACCGGCGGGCGGCCCGAGTGCTGGCCACGACGCGCGAGCTGTCGTTCCACCTGTCCGGCGCCCAGCTCGGGATCACGCTGTGCTCGCTGTTGCTGGGGTTCGTGGCCGAGCCGGTCATCGCCACCGCGATCGACCCGGTCTTCGGTGCGCTGGGCCTTCCGGAGTCCGACGCGGCGCCGCTGGTGACCGCCCTCGTGCTGGCGACATTCGCGCAGATGCTGTTCGGCGAGCTGGTGCCGCAGAACCTGGCGATCTCGCGGCCGCTGCCGACGGCACTCGCGATCACCCCGTTCCAGCGCGGCTTCTCGCGGCTCTTCCGGCCGGTGATCGCGTTGTTCAACGGCACCGCGAACGCGATCGTACGGGCGACCGGGCAGGAGCCCCAGGAGGAGTTGCGGGCTGCGCGTACTCCGGAGGAGCTGGAGTCCCTGATCGGCACCTCGGCCCTCGAGGGCACCCTCCCGCACGAGGTGGCGGCGCTGCTGCGGCGAACCCTGACGTTCGGCGACCGGACCGCCGGCGACCTCATGACACCGCGGGTGCAGATGGTGTCACTGGACCATCGCAACACCGCTGCTGACCTCCTGACGACCGCCCGCGAGTCCGGTCACTCGCGCTTCCCGGTCCATCGCGGCGACGTCGACGAGATCGTGGGCGCCGTCCACGTGAAGCACGCCTTCGCGGTCCCGCCGTCCCGCCGCGAGCAGACTCCGCTCACCCATCTGATGGACGAGCCGGTGCGGTTGCCGGCGTCCCTCCACGGCGACGACCTCATGACGGCGCTCCGCGGCCGCGGCCTCCAGCTCGCCATCGTCGTCGACGAGTACGGCGGCACCGCCGGTCTCGTCACGGTCGAAGACCTCGTCGAGGAGCTGGTCGGGCAGGTACGCGACGAGCACGACCGATTCGAGGAGCTCGACGCGATCCTGCTGTCCAACGGCAGCTGGTCGGTCGCCGGCCGACTGCGGTGCGACGAACTGCCCCAACGGCTCGGCTTCACTCCGCCGGACGGTCCCTACGACACCGTGGCCGGGCTCGTGCTCCGCCACCTCGGCCAGATCCCGACAGTGGGGGACGCGATCACGATCGGTGGCTGGCGGATCGCGGTGACCCAGATGGACCGGCGCCGTATCGACCGCGTCGAGATCAGCCCGCC
>JALDXR010000101.1:0-9281 GCA_032154865.1 Nocardioidaceae bacterium | reverse complement strand
CTCCCCCATCCCCCGCCTTCCCTCGACCAATCGGGGCCGATGTCCTGCCGCGCACGACGATAATGTCAGCGTGGAGGCTCTTTCACTGACGTCGGAGGACCAGGCAATCCTTGCTCTGGAGAGCGCCACCGTCGTCGGGCACACCTGCAAGGTCATCCGCGTAGGGACCGAGGCGCCTAAGCTGACGGCCCTGCGGGCGAGGGTCGCCGAGCGCCTCGGGTCGACGCCCGCCCTCACCCGCCGGCTGGCGGAGACGCCGGCCGGGCCAGCGTGGGTGCCCGACGACCGGTTCGATCTCACCGCACACGTCGTCCAGGTTCCCGGTGCGCCGCGGGAGCGTGCGGCCCTCCGGTCGGTGGTCGCCGACCTCTTCGCCGAACGGCTGGACCGGTCACGGCCCCTGTGGCGCATCGATGTCGTGCGCGTACAGGGCGGGGAAGTGGCACTCGTCTGGCGCGTCCACCACGCACTCGCAGACGGCACCATGTTGATGCGGTATGCGCATGACCTGCTGTGGGATGCCTCGCCGAAGGCCGCCGGACCTGCGCACCACCACGCCGTGTCGCATGCCGATGACGACGCCCGGCGCCGCGGACACCTGGTCGGGTTCCTCATGCGGGAGTTCGCCATAACCCGTGACGGCTCGCCGTTCGACGGGCTCATCGGGACCCGCCGGGAGGTCGCGTTCGCCTCGACGGGGCTGGCCCGGTTGCATCGCGCGGCCAAGGACCTGTGCGGTGCAACCCTCAACGACGCCGTCCTCACCAGCGTCGCGGGCGGCCTGCGGCACTGGTTGCATGAGCATCACGGCCACCTCGGTGTGGTCCGCGTGAAGGTTCCGGTCAGCCTGCACCACGAGAGCGACGACGCCGCAAACCGGGACTCCTTCTTCACCGTCAGCCTGCCGTTGAACGAGCCGGACCCAGTGGCCCGGCTGCGCGAGACACGGGCGGCGACCTCGGTACGAAAGGTCGACGACGACGCCCAGACGATGGACACGCTGCTGCGACACTTGGGTAACATCTCGCCCTCGCTGGAGCGGCTGTGCCTGCGGATTGAGCGGAGCCCACGCAGCTTCGCGGTCAATGTCTCCAATGTGCCTGGCCCCCGGCTCCCGGTGACCTTGCTCGGCGCCCCTGTCCACGCGATGTTCTCGATTGCCGAGATCGGCGAGCGTCACGCCTTGCGCGTGGCGGTGATCTCGCTCGGCGACACATTGTCGTTCGGCATCTGCGCTGACCCCGCGATCGTCGAGCACGTGCAGACAATCGCCGACGGCATCGAGACCGAATCACGGGCCTTGTCTGAGGCCGCGCTAGGCCCCCGGCCGGCGGCACGCGAAATCTGAGTTGACGCCGGATTCTGTTCGGCGGGAGGCCCCAACACACGAGCGGCGCCACCGCCGACGCGCGTCGCGACGCCGACGCTCAGGCAGTGGCACCAGGTCCCCACCGCGGATCGTCGCCTCGTGAGCTCTGTTGGCAGCCGCCATCTCGTCTCCTTCCGGGTTCGAGACACGGTGTCACGAAGCGCATGCTCGTGCCGCGAACCGCGCGGTCGCACCGATGCCTGCACCTGGCACAGCGCCTCAACGCGGGTTCCGCCGAAGTGTCACGATGATGGCATGACCGCCGAACTCCATGTTCTGTCCGCTGGCTATGCCGACGAGCGGGTGGCCAGCACTGTGGTACTGATCCGCGACGAAGGGCGAGCGGCTGTTGTCGATCCAGGGATGGTGTCGGATCGCCGCAAGATCCTCGACCCGCTGACGGATCTGGGTGTCGACCCCGCCGATGTCAGTGACGTGGTGTTCAGTCACCACCATCCCGACCACACCCTGAACGCGGCGCTGTTCGAGCGCGCCCGGTTCCACGACTTCTGGGCGATCTACGAGGGCGATACCTGGACCGACCGATCGGCCGACGGATTCCGACTCTCGTCGTCGGTGCGGCTGATGGCCACACCTGGGCACACAGCCCAGGACATCACCACCCTGGTTGATACCGAACACGGCCTCGTAGCCTGCACGCACCTGTGGTGGTCCGTGCACGGGCCGGCCGTGGACCCGAGGGCGGAGGATCAAGCCGCGCTGGATCGGTCCCGGGCCACTCTCTTGGAGCTCGAACCCGCACTGATCGTGCCCGGCCACGGTGCGCCGTTTCGGCCGGACGCGCTGGACCTGCGCTGACCTCAGAGGCGACCCGCCGTGGCTCAGAACGAACCCGGCGAGCGGCTCGCAGGACACCCGGCCACGAGTGTCAGGGGCTGCGGTAAGCCGTTTGTCCGAACCGAAAAGGCAGCGCGAGTAGGGCGAGGCCAGCCCAGATAACAGGGAGCCTAGGACCAAACGTCACCATGCCCAGCGCCCCAAGCGGGAGTAGCAACGCTCCGATCACTGCCGTTCCTATGGCCAAGGCTCGAGTGCTCCCGCTCAGGGCGGGAGTGTGCCACATTCAAGACCGCTCGCCGAGATAGACGATGCCGGTCAGTTCTCCCGCTCCGCGACGAGGATCGTCAGGTCGTCGTGTGCGTCGGCCCCGGCCCGGAACTCACCGACGTCTTCGACCACGGCCCGACGGACGTCGTCCGCTGCCGCGCTGGCAAGATCGCCCAGGAGCGTACGGAGCCGGGCTTCGCCGTAGAAGGCGCCTTGGGGGTTCCGCGCCTCGGTGACCCCGTCCGTGTAGAGGAGCACCGTCTCGCCTGCGCCGATCAAGCCGCTGCCCTCCTCGTAGTCGGCGTCTCCGAACGGGCCCAGGATGAATCCGCCCGCGCTTATGGTCTCGACGCGACCGTCCGTACGAACGACCAAGGGCGACTCGTGACCGGCACTCGCAAGCCGTACATCGCCCGTCCAGACGTCGATCTCCGCGAGAGCGGCGGTGACGAAGAGCGAGCTGCGGCGCTCCAGCGCGAGGATCCGGTTCACCCGGGCCAGCGCATCGGCCGGCCCGGGCGCGTGGTCGGCGGCTGCGCGGAGGAGGGCCTTGGTGTCCGCCATCAGCAGCGCCGCCGGGACACCTTTGCCGGTCACGTCGGCGATCAGGAGGACCACCACGTCGTCGGAGTCACCGCCGAGCCTGAAGACGTCGTAGAGGTCACCACCGACCTCACGGGCCGGCTCGTACTCGGCCGCGAACCGCCAGCCCGGTACTTCTGGGAAGCGGCGAGGCAGGATCGACCGCTGGATCCGGCGACCGATGGCCAGCTCCTGTGCTGCGCGGGCCTGCATCACGTGATCGCGGGAGCCGGTGATCGCCAGCTCCAGAGCGGCGCGGACGAGCGCGACGACGTCAGGGGGAGTCGACGCGTCGCAGACGACATGCCCGATCGCCTTGTTGTCGACGGACACGGGGAGGCTCTGCCCGCCGGCCGCGAGCGGCCCGCCGGCGAGCAGGTGCCCGTCGGCGTCGGTGACGGCGATCGCTGCGCCACCGGCCGCGGCGGAAGCCAGGTCGAGAAGACTCCGCAGTGTCGGATCGGCGATCAGGGCGTCGAGCTCCATGGGATCGGTTCGCCGCCGGCCGGGCTCCTCCCGCTAGCCGGCGAGCGCCGAGTCGCGGTCGGCGAAGACCGGCAGGAAGCGATTGATCCCCGTCCGGTCGAGCATCGTGCCGATGTCGTCGCTCGGCGCCGCGAGCCGCAGGCTCTCGTGAAGGACTCCACTGTCGGCGTCGGCTTGAACCGCATGAAAAGCCTGCCAGCCGGCCTCCGGGTCGGGAGGTGCCTCGCCTCGGTAGACGAGCGCGAGCGAGTGTACGGCGACGAGCCCTGAGCTCGACATGTACTTGAGATCGGACAGGTCGAGGACGAGGGTGCGTACGCCCTCGCCGTACAAGCTCTGCCCGGTGTCGATGAGCGCTTGGTAGTTGGAGGCATCGAGCTCGCCGTCCATGGCCAGCACCGCAACCGAGTCGGAGACCCGGTCGATAGTCGTCTTCACGTTGCCACTCCCTTGCGTCCAGCCGCCGCTGTGGGGCGGCGGAGCGTCACCTCGTTGCCCCCGTCGGGGAGCGCTCGATGGTCGAAGACCGTGCACAGCTCACGGATCAACGCTATCCCCAAGCCTCCGAGCGGCCGCCGCTCGAGGGGAAGGTCCGGGTCGAAGGCGGGCGCCGTCGCAGGGTCGAACACCGGCGCGCTGTCACGGATGCGGACCACGATGTCGTTCCCGTCGCGCTGGACGTGGATGTGGACCTGCCCGGCAGCGCCCTGATAGCCGTGGACGATCACGTTGGTCACCCACTCGTCGACGGCCTGGACAAGACCGCCAACCGCGGCCGGGTCGACCCCGAAGGTCTCGGCAGCGGAGCGGATGTGGGCTCGGATGCCGGCCAGCTCATCGAGGCTGGCTTCGACGTGGAGATCCGTGGCCGTCATGTCAGAGGAGTCACTCGGGAGAGCCGCCCTGCGCACGCGAAAAAAATACCGCATGGGCAACAGATCCGGGTGTCTTCGCAGGTCACTCCCAGTCGTCGGGGTTGATCCGGGACGGTCGCACCCGGGGCGGCTCGGCGGGCATCGTCGGGGTATCAGCCGCACCAACGCTGCGCCAGCCTGGTTGGTTTCCGGTCGGGGTCCAGCGATCGAGGTGAGGTCGAGGCACTTTCGTCACGAACTGGCAAAAATCCGGAGTGCGACGTTCCGCGTACGGAGAGTAGAGGTACCCAACACTCACCTGGAGGAGTTATGCCTTCACCCCCCGTACGGCGCACTCGTCAGCGAGGGATCGGGCTCCTGCTGCCGCTGGCCCTGGCGGCCTCGATGGTCACGGTGGGCGCCACGCAAGCCCAGCCCGCAGTCCCGCCGACCCCGGCGGCGGTAAACGACACCCGGCTCGCCCCGGACCAGATCGAGGTGGGTAGCGAGTTGCTGGCCACCACCGGCGCGCGGCTCAGCGCGATCGGCACACCCGACGACGGAAGCGGCCGCCTGTTCGTGGTCGACAAGGCCGGCCGGATCCTGGTGTTCCATCCAGACACCCAGACGTTCGACCCGCAACCGCTGCTCGACATCACCGACCGGGTCAGCACGGCGGGCAACGAGCGAGGTCTGCTCGGCGTCGCCCCGTCGCCCGACTTCGCCAGCACCCACACCCTGTTCGTCTCGTACACCGCGATCGGCACCGGGGTCGAGAACGGCGCGCTCACCATCTCGCGGTTCGTGCTCGACAGCGCCGACCAGACGACGATCGACCCGAGCACCGAGGAGCGGGTGCTGCGCCAGCAGCACAACCTCAACTCCAACCACAACGGCGGCAACCTGATGTTCGGGCCGGACGGCTTCCTCTACTGGAGTACGGGCGACGGCGGCAGCGCCGACGATCCGCTCTACGGCGCCCAGAACGTCAGCGCGCTCCTGGGCAAGATCATCCGGATCGACGTGATGCGTGAGTGCAACGGTCGCCTCTACTGCATCCCGCCCAACAACCCCTTCGCCCAGACGTCGTTCGCCCGGCCCGAGATCTGGGCCTGGGGGCTGCGGAACCCGTGGCGCTTCTCGTTCGACGCCAAGAACGACTCGCTGTGGATCGGCGACGTCGGCCAGAACCGTTGGGAAGAGGTCAACAATGTGCCGCTGGAGCCGCGCGGGGACGGCTGGAACTTCGGCTGGTCGTGCCGAGAGGGGTTCGACATCCACCGCCAGCCGGCCTCGGCGGGCGAGGGTCCCGACCCGTTCCTGGACGTCCGCTGCCTGCCGCGCGCCCGGTACGTCGACCCGGTGTTCGCGTACTCGATCGCCGGTGACGAGTGCGCCGTGATGGGCGGCTTCGTGTACCGCGGGGAGGAGTTCGCCGACATCGCCGATGGTACGTACGTCGCCACCGACTACTGCAGCGGCGCGGCGTACGCGATCCAGAAGCGGCAGAATGATTACCTCATCAACGACGCGGCCGGCTTCCTGCCTGAGGACCTGCCGAGTCGGGTGAACTCGTTCGGGGTGGACTCCAACGGCGAGATCTACTTCGTCACGGACGCCGTGTCGCCCGGCCTGGGAGCGATCTACCGACTCACCTTCGCCAAGGCGTCGACCTCCTAGCGCCCGAGACCAGTGGGTCCGCCGAAGACACCGGCGGACCCACTGGGCAATGCATGTCGCACTTTCGGCCGGGCTCGGCCGCCAGGTCTTCGCTGGTCACTCCCAGTTGTCGGGGTTGATCCGGGACGGCTGCACCCGGGGCGGCTCGCCGGGCATCTTCGGGTAGTCCGGCGGGTACGGCATGTCGCCGAGCCCCTCCCGTTCGTCGCGCTCGTACATCTCGAGCAACGCCTCGAGCGAGTACGCCTGGTCGTCGATCCCCTCCATCGGGTTCCCGACCGTCTTCAACCGCTCCGGGACCGTCCACAGGGTGAAGTCGCTCGGGTCGGCGTCGCCGATCTCCTCCCATCGCAGCGGAGTCGACGCCGGGGCGCCGGGGCGCGGCCGCAGGCTGAAGGCTGACGCGATCGTGCGGTCCCGGGCGTTCTGGTTGTAGTCGACGAAGACCCGCTCGCCGCGCTCTTCCTTCCACCACTTCGTCGTCACGCGCTCGGGCATCCGCCGTTCGAGCTCGCGGCCGAACGCGATGGCGGCGTGGCGTACGTCGGTGAAGGACCAGCGGGGCTCGATGCGGACGTAGATGTGCAGTCCCCGGCCGCCGGACGTCTTCGGGAACCCCGCCATGCCGAGGTCGTCGAGCAGTGCCCGCGCCGCGCCGGCGACGACTGCCGCATCGGCGAAATCGGTGCCTGGCTGTGGGTCGAGGTCGATCCGCAGCTCGTCGGGATGCTCGACATCGGAGCGGCGCACCGGCCACGGGTGGAACACGATCGTGCCCATCTGGGCCGCCCACGCGATCACCGCCGCCTCGGTCGGGCAGACCTCGTCGGCGTGGCGGCCGGACGGGAACTGGATCCGGGCCGTCTCGACCCACTCGGGAGCGCCCTTGGGGATCCGCTTCTGGTAGAACGCGTCGCCCTTGTTGTCCTGCCGGGTCGAGAGCACGGCGCCCTCGAACACGCCCTTCGGCCACCGCTCCAGCGTGGTGGGGCGCTCGCGAAGCGCCTGCAACATCGCGTCGCCGACGGAGACGTAGTAGTTGACGACGTCGAGTTTCGTGATCGCCTTGGCCCCGCCGTGTGCCGCGTACACCTCGCGGTCGGGACTACTGACGCGTACGGTTCGCCCGGAAACGTCGATTTGCTCAGCCGCCGTCGCCATGAGATCACGGTAGCGGGACCCCGACTCGTCACCCAGACGTTCCGGGGCAGACACGGTTCGTTCCGCATCGGGGCTGACACTCGGTGACGTTTCAGGGTAGAAGTTGATGTGCGGCAGTTGTACAGCAGTCCACGATCTTGGGAGCGCTCGTGACGTTTCGCCGACCCCGCCCGCTGCATGCGGCCCTCGCGATGGGCCTCGCCGCAGCCGGCCTCACTCTTCCCTTCACCTCAGCAACGGCGGCGTCGCCCGATGTCGTGATCTCCGAGCTCTACGGAGGGGGCGGCAACAGCGGGGCCACCCTGACCAACGACTTCATCGAACTGCGCAACCTGGGTACGTCAGAGGTCGATCTGACCGGCTGGAGCGTGCAGTACGCCAGCGCGGCCGGCACGACCTGGCAGGTGACGCTGCTGTCCGGCTCGATCGAGCCCGGCGGCGTCTACCTCGTCCAGGAGGCCGCGGGCGCCGGCGGTACGGTCCCTCTGCCGACCCCCGACGTCTCCGGCACCATCGCGATGAGCGCCACCTCGGGCAAGGTCGCCCTGGTCACGACCGCCACCACGCTGGGCTGCGGCGCGAGTTGCTCCAGCGCCGCCAACGTCCGCGACTTCGTCGGGTACGGCGCGGCCAACGACTTCGAAGGCCAGCCCGCTCCGGGGACCTCCAACCCGACGTCGGTCAGCCGTTGTGGCGTGGACACCGACAACAACGGCGCCGACTTCACCGCCGGAGCGCCGTCGCCGCAAGACAGTTGCCGCGTGGCCGAGCCGGCCCGGATCCACGAGATCCAGGGTGCGGCCCATCGATCGCCGCTGGACGGCACCGCCGTGTCCGACGTGCCCGGCGTCGTCACCGAGCTCACCTCCAACGGCTTCTGGATGCAGGACGCAGCGCCGGACAGCAACCTCGCCACCAGCGACGGAATCTTCGTCTTCACCAGCTCCGCTCCATCGGTCGCAGTCGGCGACGCGGTGACGGTGTCGGCGTCGGTCCAGGAGTTCCGTCCGGGTGGAAGCAGCAACGCCAACCTCGCGACGACCGAGCTCTCCGGACCGACCGTGACCGTCGAGTCGTCGGACAACGCGCTGCCGTCGGCGACCCTGGTCGGTCCAGGCGGACGGGTGCCTCCGGCAGCGGTCATTGACGACGACGCCACCGGGAGCGTGGAGACCTCCGGGAGCTTCGACGCCACAACCGACGGCATCGACTTCTGGGAGTCCATGGAGGGAATGCGGGTCCAGCTCGACGACGCCGAGGTCGTCGGCCCGACCAATCAGTTCAACGAGGTGCCGGTCGTCCCGAGCGGCTCGGGAGTACGCACCGACCGCGGCGGCATCCTGCTGCGGCCCGACGACGCCAATCCCGAGCGGGTGCTGCTCGACACGCTCGGCTCCCTCGTCATGCCGCCCGCGATCGTCGGCGACACCGTCGACGGCTCGGTCACCGGCGTCCTCGACTACAACTTCGGCAACTTCCACCTGATGCTGTCGACGCTCCCGGCGTACGACAACGGCGGGACGAAGCGCGAGTCGACCGACGACCCCGGCCAGCGGGAGCTGTCGATCGCGTCGTTCAACGTCGAGAACCTCGACCCGAACGACCCGCCGTCGCAGTTCGCCTCCATGGGCTCGGCGATCGTCAACAACCTGGCCTCACCCGACCTGCTGTCCCTGGAGGAGATCCAGGACAACAACGGCGCCGTCAACGACGGTACGGTCGCCGCCGACCAGACGCTCGACCGGCTGGTGGCCGCGATCCAGGCGGCCGGCGGCCCGACGTACCAGTGGCGGCAGATCAACCCGGAGAACAACGCCGACGGCGGCGAGCCGGGCGGCAACATCCGGGTGGCGTTCTTGTTCCGCACCGACCGCGGTCTGAGCTTCGTGGATCGTCCGGGCGGTGACGCCACGACGGCGACCGACGTCGTCGTCCAGGGCGGCCGGGCCCGTCTGAGTGTCTCGCCGGGCCGGATCGATCCGACCAACGACGCCTGGGACAACTCGCGCAAGCCGCTGGTCGGCGAGTTCAAGTACCGCAGCCACACGGTGTTCGTGATCGCCAACCACTTCAACTCCAAG
>JALDXR010000586.1:0-2801 GCA_032154865.1 Nocardioidaceae bacterium | reverse complement strand
AAGATCCCCAGGACGACGATCACGGCGCCGCCGAGTACGGCCAGTGCATAGGACCGGACGAAGCCGGTCTGGGTGCGTCGGACCCGGCCCGAGGTGCCGCCGATCAGCGCCGCGACGCCGTTGACCATGCCGTCGATCCCTCGGTTGTCGAAGTAGACCAGGGATCGGGTGAGGTACTGGCCCGGCCGCATGAATACCGCCTCGTTGAACGCGTCACCGTAGAGATCGGCTCGCGCGGCCCGGGTGAGCACGGACCCGCGAGGCGCCACCGCCGGCACCGGACGGGTGCCGTACATCCACCAGGAGATGGCGATGCCGATCGCCACGACGACCAGGATCAGCAGGGTCAGCACGATCGCCGGGATGCCCAGTTCCCGGTGCTCCTCCGGGCCCACGACCGGCGTGAGGAAGTCGACGATCCAGTCGCCGGCGATCAGCAGACCGCCGAAGGCGGCGAGACCGGCCAGGATCATCAGCGGGATCGTCATGACCTTGGGGGACTCGTGCGGGTGCACGTCCTCGGCCCATCGCTTCTCGCCCTCCCAGGTCATCAGCATCACCCGGGTCATGTAGAACGCGGTGATGCCGGCACCCAGCAAGGCGGCGAGCCCGACGATGACGTTGTCGGCCATGGCGGCCTCGATGATCTTGTCCTTGCTCCAGAAGCCGGACAGCGGCGGGAAGCCGATGATCGCGAGATAGCCGATGCCGAAGGTGGCGAAGGTGATCGGAAGGTACTTCCGCAGCGCGCCGTAGCGCCGCATGTCGACCTCGTCGTTCATCCCGTGCATGACCGAGCCGGCGCCGAGGAACAGGTCGGCCTTGAAGAAGCCGTGGGTCAGCAGGTGGAAGATCGCCAATGCGTAGCCCGCGGGACCGAGGCCGGCGGCCAGCATCATGTAACCGATCTGGCTCATCGTCGATCCGGCGAGGGCCTTCTTGATGTCGTCCTTCGCGCAACTGATGATCGCACCGAACAAGACGGTGACGATGCCGACGATGACCACGGCGGTCTGGGCCGTGTCGGTCGTGTTGTAGATGAAGTTGGACCGGACGATGAGGTAGACCCCGGCGGTCACCATCGTCGCCGCATGGATCAGCGCCGAGACCGGCGTCGGACCCTCCATCGCGTCGAGCAACCAGCTCTGCAACGGCACCTGGGCCGACTTGCCGCAGGCACCGAGCAGCAGCAGCAGGCCGAGTGCGGTCTGCGTGCTCGTCGAGGCGTCGCCGATGCCGGATGCCACACCGGCGAACGACACGTCCCCGAACGTCGCGAACATCAGCATGATGCCGATGAGGAGACCAAAGTCGCCGACCCGGTTGACGATGAACGCCTTCTTGGCGGCGCCGGCAGCGGAGTTCTTATGCAGCCAGAAGCCGATCAGCAGGTACGACGCCAGGCCGACGCCCTCCCAGCCGAGGAACAGCGCGAGGTAGTTGTCGGCCAGGACCAGCATCAGCATCGCGGCGACGAAGAGGTTCAGGTAGCCGAAGAACCGGCGCCGGCGCGGGTCGCCGGCCATGTAGCCGATCGAGTAGACGTGGATCAGGCCGCCGACGCCGGTGATGAGGAGTACGAACAGCGCCGACAACGGGTCGTAGAGCAACCCCATGTCGGCGTGGAAGCTGCCGCCCTCGATCCAGGTGTAGAGGTTCTGGCCGATCGACCGGTGGTCCTCGCTCCGGCCGAGCAGCGTCACGAACATGACCAGGCCCAGACCGAACGACACCAGCGGTATGACGGCGCCCAGCAGGTGACCCCACGAGTCCGCACGTCGACCGCCGAGCAACAGGATCGCCGAACTCGCCAGGGGCAGCGCGATCAGCAGCCACAGGAGGGCGAACACACCGTCCGCACTCGCTACCTCAGCCACGACTCACTCCGTCCATCAGACATGGCCCCCTAGTACCGCAACAGGCTGGCGTCGTCGACCGAGGCCGACCGGCGGGTGCGGAAGATCGCCACGATGATCGCGAGCCCGACGACCACCTCGGCGGCCGCCACGACCATGACGAAGAACGCCGCGATCTGGCCGTCGAGGTTGCCATGGACACGGGAGAACGTGACGAACGCCAGGTTGGTCGCGTTGAGCATCAGCTCCACGCACATGAAGACGACGATCGCGTTGCGACGAACCAGCACGCCGACCGCGCCGATCGTGAACAGCAGCGCCGACAGGGTCAGGTACGGAGTCGGGTCCATCACTCGTCACCCGCCTCGGTGCCGGGCTCGAGTGACTTGTCGACCCGGCGTACGTTGCCCCGGATCCGCAGCACTCGCGACACCGACGTCTCGGCGATCGACCCGTCGGGCAGCAGCGCCGGGGTGTCGACCGCGTTGTGCCGGGCGTAGACACCCGGGGTGGGCAGCTGACCGAGCGGCTTGCCGTGCTCGGCCCAATCGCGCATCCGCTGCTCGGCGAGATCGCGCTGGGTCGGCTTCGGCGTCAGCCGCTCGCGGTGCGCCAGCACCATCGCGCCCAGGGCGGCCGTGATCAGCAGGGCGCTGGTCGCCTCGAAGGCGAAGATGTACTTCGAGAACAGCAGAACCGCGATCCCCGGCACGTTGCCGTCGGCGTTGGCCTCGTCGAGCCCGACCACGACGCCGACCGAGGTCTGGGCGACGCCGATCGCGACCGTGACGCCGAACAGCAGACCGACCACGATCGCGGCCAGCCGCTGCCCCTTGATGGTCTCCACGATGGAGTCCGACGAGTCGACGCCGACGAGCATCAACACGAAGAGGAACAGCATCAGGATCGCGCCGGTGTAGACGATGATCTGCACCGCGAACAGGA
>JALDXR010000585.1:0-2805 GCA_032154865.1 Nocardioidaceae bacterium | reverse complement strand
CGAGGGCATCGAACAGGTCGAGCTCACCGAGCCGTGGCGAGCGATCGAGGAGGCCGGCGGACGTCCGGTGCTGATCGCGCCACAGGACGGGACCGCCCAGGCCTTCAACCACCTGGGCAAGGCAGACGAGTTCGACGTCGATCAGACGGTTGCCGAGGCGGATGTCACCGACTACGACATTCTCGTGCTGCACCCTGGACACTCGTCGAGGCCGACATCGTCGACGGTCGCACGTTGACGTCGTGGCCGAGCCTCAAGACCGACATCCGCAACGCCGGCGGCACCTGGGTGGATGAGGAGATCGTCGTGTGTACGGACGGCCCCAACACCATGATCACCAGCCGTAAGCCAGACGATCTCAAGGCGTTCTGCCAAGGGATCATCGACCAGTTCACGGACTGACGAGCCGGCGCATAGCAGCACCGACGGAGCGGACGGGCCGACGCCGTGGCCTTCGGTTGACGTCTCCCGTCCGCTCGCGCCGGTTCACACTTCGGGCGCGTCCTCCGTCAGCGTGTGAGCCGCACCCGAAGCAGCTCCTTGCCCTGATCGGCGCCCTTGCGGCTTTCGGCCTGGGCCCGCTGGAAGAACTGGGCGAGCTCGCTGTCGCCGTCGCGCTCGGCGTCCTGGATGTAGTTCTCCAGCCGCAAGGCGTTGCTCATGCAGGCTTGGGTGAACCAGATGAGGTTGTAGTCCTTGTCACGCGTTCCAGTGACATGACCGGTCTCCGACGTCGTGGTCATCTTTCTTTCTCCTTCATGTGCTGCCGCGGATGTACCCACGCGGTTCGGTGGCATGCGCCGTGCTACGCGGGCGCCGTGGCCGGGGCCTTGTCGGCCTTGCGGCCCTCGACGAGGTCCCGCAGCTGCAGGAGGTCCTCCCGAAGGCGGCGCCGAGCGTCGGAGCCGAGCAGGGCGGCGACTCCGTGGCCGATCTCGCCCGCGATGGGGTTGTAGTGCATGTGGACCTCGACGACACTGCGCCCGTCGCCGCTGTCGCGAACTTGGACCTGGCCGGTGTGGGCGACCGTCTGGCCGGGCAAGGTCTTCCAGCCCAGACACTGGCCCTCCTCCCGGAAGGTCTCCTGCGCATCGAACGTGATGTCGGCGAGCGCCGGCCCTCGTACGGTCCACCGGGTCATCGAGTCGTCCGGCAGCCGCCGTACGTCGCGGACGTTGGACATGAAGGTCGGGAAGCTCGTGTAGTTGCTGACCCGCGGCCACACGTCCTCCGGCGGAGCGTCGATGGTGACGCTGGCGTCGGCCTCGACGGCGTTCGGGCCGGCGCCGATGCCGGTGAGCTGTCGGAGTGGCTTGTTCGCGGCTGCCCGGGCGGTGATCGCGAGGCCGCCGCCACGCACCACGAGCCCGGACACTCCGCCGAGCCACCGACCGGCTCCGAGCAGGCCGATGCCGGCCGCGCCGCCCACCAGGCGAGTGCTTGGCGACCAGGTCTCCTGTAGTGGCCCCGGTCGACGCCGATCGACCGGCGTCGAGCTCTGCAGCCCGGGTACGCCGTCGGCGCTGGCGTGCATGCGCAGCTGGTCGTCGACCGACTTCACGCCAGGGATCCTCGACACGGCACGCACCAGGCCTCGATGCTCCTCAGCCAGCAGGTCGCCGCTGAGCCGCACCTCTCCGTCGGACGCGGAGACATCGATCGCTCTGGGATGCGCTGCGACGAGGCCGAGCTTCGCCCGTACCCGCTCGACGAGGACGGCGTCGTCGACCTTCCGCCCGGTGATGCGATAGCGCACGCCGGCGCCGAGGCCAGTCGCGCGGTTACGGATGTCGCCGGTCAGCGTGTCGAGGCCGTTCTCGAGCTCGTGCTGAGCGCGAATCGCCTGGTCGCGAACCTTGGCCCGGCGGGCGGGTCCCCGATCGGGGTCGAGGAAGTACATCGCGGCCGCTCCGACGCCGGCGGCGCCGCCGACCTGTTTGACCCACTGGACGAGGCCGGCGGGATGGCGATGCGTATGGATCTCGAGAAACGGAGCGGTTCGTGGCTTGGCTGGCTTGGCTTCCGGAGCCGAGTCGGTGTCGGCTCCGCTCGGTCGTTGCGTGGGTCGTAGACGATTACTCGTCGCGTGGCTCATCGTCTTCAGGGACGCCACGGCGCTGGTCCGCAACGTCGGCAGGGTCGGCTTCGAGGGGATGCGGCTCAGCCACCGGTCCTTCCAGCTCGGCCGGGTCGTCAACCGTCCGATGCTGCTCAAGGACGTCGGCAGTTGGTTCCTCCATCCCGATTTCCAGGTCTGGTATCGGGTCATCGCTGGGTTCCTCCGTCTGGCTCGACATGAAGGTTCGGTACCCCTCACGGCAACGCCCATGCCAGCCATCGGGTACTCGTCGTCCGTTCTCGCGACGCATTCGTCACCACACCGCTGGGTACTCACGCCACGCCCGAACAGAGGAGTGTGTGATGACCGAACGACCAGAGTCGGATGTCGATCGGCTGCTGGCGGAGAACGAGGCTCTCGTGGGCGAGACGATCGACCCCGACGTGGCGCCGGAGCCAGGCGACGAGACCGACGTGGAACCTCCCGACGCGACCGACCCGGACCTGGAGCGGGCCCGGGCTCAAGCGCCCGAACACGATCCCCAGTCCCTCACGACCGAGGAGCTTCGGCCCGAGAACGAGATGCTCGAGTACGAGCCGCCCGACGAGCCGAGTCCCGAGACGGCGTCCGGTTACACGGCGGCCGACGAGCTGGCCGGGGAGACGATCGACGAGCGGCTGGAGCAGGAGGAGCCGGACGAGCCGGTCTAGCCGCGTACTCCCAGCTCATGCAGGTGATGAAGCATC
>JALDXR010000100.1:0-9326 GCA_032154865.1 Nocardioidaceae bacterium | reverse complement strand
TCGTGCTCGTGGAAGGTGTACGTCAAGGACGGCATCATCACCTGGGAGACGCAACAGACCGACTACCCGTCGGTGGGCCCGGACTCGCCGGAGTACGAGCCACGCGGCTGTCCTCGGGGCGCGGCGTTCTCCTGGTACACCTACTCGCCCACGCGGGTGCGCTATCCGTACGTGCGCGGCGTGCTGCTCGACATGTATCGCGAGGCGAAGCAGCGGCTCGGCGACCCGGTGGCGGCCTGGGCCGAGATCACCGGCGACCCCGACAAGCGACGGCGCTACCAACGGGCTCGCGGCAAGGGCGGTTTCGTCCGGGCCGGCTGGGACGAGGTCGCCGAGCTCGTCGCGGCGGCGCATGTGCACACGATCCGGGAGCACGGTCCGGACCGGGTCGCCGGCTTCTCACCGATCCCGGCGATGTCGATGGTGTCGCATGCCGTCGGCGCCCGCTTCATCAGCCTGCTCGGCGGCACGATGCTGAGTTTCTACGACTGGTACGCCGACTTGCCGGTGGCGTCCCCGCAGGTGTTCGGCGACCAGACCGACGTACCTGAGTCGGCCGACTGGTGGAACGCGTCGTACCTCATGATGTGGGGCTCGAACGTCCCGGTGACTCGTACTCCGGACGCGCACTTCATGACCGAGGCGCGCTACCGAGGGCAGAAGGTCGTCGTGGTCAGTCCGGACTACGCCGACAACACCAAGTTCGCCGACGAGTGGCTGGCCGCGCATCCGGGCACCGACGGGGCGCTCGCGATGGCGATGGGACACGTCATCCTCAAGGAGTTCTTCGTCGACCGCCGGACGCCGCGGTTCCTCGACTACGTCAAGCGCTACACCGACCTGCCGTTCCTCGTGACGCTGCGGGAGAAGGACGGCGCGTACGTCCCTGGCAAGTTCCTGACCGCTGCTGACCTCGGCGAGATCGACGAGGGCGCGGAGTTTCGGACCGTGCTCCTCGACGCGTCCGGTGAGCCGCAGGTGCCGAACGGATCGCTGGGCTATCGGTTCAACGAGGGCGGCAAGGGTCGCTGGAACCTCGACCTCGGCGACATCGACCCGCTGCTCAGCGCCGAACCCCCGCGCATGCGCAACGGCGGTCGGGTCGAGGGCACCGACCCCTCGGCGGTCGCGGAAGTGCTGGTGCCGGCGTTCGACGGAGACGGCGAGTCGGGTCGAGTGCTACGTCGTGGCGTCCCGGTCCGCCGCGTCGGGGAGCACCTCGTGACCACCGTCTACGACCTGATGCTCGCGCAGTACGGCGTCGGCCGACCGGGCCTGCCCGGGACGTGGCCGAGCTCCTACGAGGACGTCGAGCCGTACACACCGGCCTGGCAGGAGGAGATCACGTCGGTGCCGGCGAGCCAGGCGATCCGGATCGCGCGGGAGTTCGCCCGCAACGCTGAGGAGTCCGGCGGCCGCTCGATGATCCTGATGGGAGCCGGCACCAACCACTGGTTCCACTCCGACACGATCTATCGGGCGTTCCTCGCGCTGGTGAGCCTGACCGGATGTCAGGGCGTCAACGGCGGCGGCTGGGCGCACTACGTCGGCCAGGAGAAGTGCCGGCCGGTCACGGGCTGGTCGCAGCTCGCCTTCGGGCTCGACTGGCAGCGACCGCCGCGGCAGATGATCGGCACCGCGTTCTGGTATCTCCACACCGACCAGTGGCGCTACGACGGCTTCGGCGCCGACGCGCTGTCGTCTCCGCTCGGCGAGGGGCGGTTCGCCGGCATGAGCATGGCCGACTGTCTCGCCCAGTCGGCCCGGATGGGCTGGATGCCGTCGTACCCGACGTTCAATCGCAACCCGCTCGACCTGGCCGACGAGGCTGAGGCGGCCGGGGTCGATCCGGCGGCGTACGTCATCGACGAGCTGCGCTCCGACCGCCTCTGGTTCGCCGGCACCGACCCGGACGCACCGGAGAACTGGCCCCGCGTGCTCACGGTCTGGCGGGCGAACCTGCTCGGATCGTCCGGCAAGGGCAACGAGTACTTCCTTCGGCACCTGCTCGGAACCGACGCCACCGTACGCGCCGACGAGTCCGCACCCGCCTGGCGCCCGCGCGATGTCGTCTGGCACGACAAGGCGCCGGAGGGCAAGCTCGACCTGCTGGTGAGCCTGGACTTCCGGATGACGAGCACGACGTTGTTCAGCGACGTCGTACTTCCGGCGGCCACCTGGTACGAGAAGCACGACCTGTCGAGCACCGACATGCACCCGTTCGTGCACGCGTTCAGTCCGGCGATCAATCCGCCGTGGCAGACCCGCACCGACTACGACGCCTTCCAGACTCTCGCCGGAGCGTTCTCCGAGCTGGCCAAGGGGCGCCTCGACACGCGTCGCGATCTGGTGGCGGTGCCGCTGCTGCACGACACCCCCGACGAGATGGCGAACCCGCGCGGAGTCGTACGGGACTGGCGCGACGGCAGCGCCGATCCCGAGCCGGGCCGGACGATGCCGAAGCTCGTCGTCGTCGAACGTGACTTCCCCGCCGTCGCCGAGAAGATGTCCGCGCTCGGGCCGCTGGTCGAGCGGCTCGGCACGACCACCAAGGGCTGGACGGTGACTCCCGACCGCGAAGTGGACGACCTGCGCCGGGCCAACGGCGTCGTGCGCGGCGGCGTCGCGGACGGTCGGCCGTCGTTGGCCCGTGACGTCGACGCCTGCGAGACGATCCTCGCCCTGTCCGGCACCACCAACGGCCGGCTCGCGGTCGCCGGGTTCCGGGCACTCGAGGAGCGCACGGGCACGCAGCTCGCCGACCTCGCGCTGGACAACGAGGGCAAGCGGATCACCTTCGCCGACACCCAGGCGCGACCCGTGCCGGTGATCACGTCCCCGGAGTGGTCGGGCTCAGAGCACGGCGGCCGTCGCTACACCGCCTTCGTCGTCAACACCGAGCGGTTGAAGCCCTGGCACACGCTGACCGGCCGGCAGCACTTCTATCTCGACCACGACTGGATGGCCGAGCTCGGTGAGCAGTTGCCGGTCTATCGGCCACCGTTGAACCTGCACCGGATCTTCGGCGACCAGGGACTCGGCGACCAGGGCGACGGCGCCGCCGAGGTGACCGTCCGCTATCTGACGCCGCACTCGAAGTGGTCGATTCACTCCGAGTACCAGGACAACCAGTTCCTCCTCTCATTGTCCCGCGGCGGAGCGGGGATCTGGATGAGCCCGCAAGACGCCGAGAAGATCGGGGTCCGCGACAACGAGTGGATCGAGGCGGTCAACCGCAACGGCGTGGTGGTCGCGCGGTCGGTGGTCTCGCACCGAATGCCGGCCGGGACCGTGTTCATGTACCACGCCAAAGACCGGATCGTCGACGTTCCTCGATCCGAGATCAGTGGTCGGCGTGGGGGCATTCACAACTCGCTGACCCGACTGCTGCTCAAGCCGTCCCACCTCGTCGGCGGCTACGCGCAACTGTCGTTCGCCTTCAACTATCTCGGACCGACCGGCAGTCAGCGTGACGAGATCACTGTCCTCCGTCGCAGGTCACAGGAGGTGGAGTACTGATGCGCCCGATGGCTCAGCTCGCGATGGTGATGAACCTCGACAAGTGCATCGGCTGCCACACCTGCTCGGTGACCTGCAAACAGGCGTGGACCAACCGCTCCGGCATGGAGTACGTCTGGTTCAACAACGTCGAGACCCGACCCGGTCAGGGCTATCCGCGCACGTACGAGGATCAGGAGCGTTGGCGCGGCGGCTGGGAGCTGAACCGACGTGGCCGGCTCAAGCTCAAGGGCGGCGGCCGGTTCAAGAAGCTGCTCAATATCTTCTCCAACCCCAAGCTGCCGTTGATCCAGGACTACTACGAGCCCTGGACCGACGACTACGAGAACCTCACGACCGCACCGTTGCAGGAGCACACTCCGGTGGCGCAGCCGCGGTCGCTGATCAGCGGCCAGCCGATGAAGATCGAGTGGAGTGCCAACTGGGACGACGACCTCGGCGGCGGGCCGGAGCTGGCGCCGTCCGATCCGGTGCTCCAGAAGGTGTCCGACAAGATCCGGCTCGACTTCGAGAACACCTTCATGTTCTACCTGCCACGGATCTGCGAGCACTGCCTCAATCCGTCCTGCGTGGCGTCCTGTCCCTCCGGTGCCATGTACAAGCGCAGCGAGGACGGCATCGTCCTCGTCGACCAGGACCGCTGCCGGGGCTGGCGGATGTGCGTGTCGGGCTGCCCGTACAAGAAGGTCTACTTCAATCACAAGACCGGCAAGGCGGAGAAGTGCACCTTCTGCTATCCGCGGGTGGAGGTCGGGTTGCCGACGGTGTGCTCGGAGACCTGCGTCGGCCGGCTCCGCTACATCGGGGTCTTCCTCTACGACGCGGACAGAGTGCTCGAGGCGGCGTCGGTGGAGGATCCGCAGGATCTCTACGAAGCGCAGCTCGACATCCTGCTGGACCCGGAGGATCCGTGGGTGCTCGAGGGCGCCGCCCGCGAGGGCATCCCGCGCGACTGGATCGACGCGGCTCGCCGCTCGCCGGTCTATCGGCTCGCGAAGACGTACAAGATCGCACTGCCGCTGCATCCGGAGTTCCGGACCATGCCGATGGTCTGGTACGTCCCACCGCTGTCGCCGGTCGTCGACGCGCTACGGGACACCGGCCACGACGCCGAGGACGCGGAGAACCTGTTCGGGGCGGTCGACGCGCTGCGGATCCCGGTCGAGTACCTCGCCGAGCTGTTCACCGCCGGTGACACGGAGCCGGTCGACGCCGTACTGAAGCGACTCGCCGCCATGCGGGCGTACATGCGGGACGTCAACCTCGGTCGCGAGCCCCGGCCGGAGATCGCCGAGCGGGTCGGGATGACCGAGGAACAGCTGTACGACATGTACCGGCTGCTGGCGATCGCGAAGTACGAGGACCGCTACGTCATCCCGGCCTCACACACCGAGCCGGTCGACGGGCTCGAGGAGACCGGCTGCTCCCTCGACTACGACGGCGGACCCGGCATGTACGTCACCGGATCAGGGCCTTTCGGTGAGGCCTCCGGCCAGCCCGCGCCGGTGAGCGTGGAGACCTTCCACGCCCTCCGGGATCGGCAGACCTCCGACTCGATCGCCGGACCGGAGGACAAGTCGGCCCGCGTCAACCTGCTCAACTGGGACGGCAAGGGCACCCCATCCGGCCTCTTCCCAGCCCGCGAGGAGGAGGCGGAGTGACCAACCGGACCCGTTTTTGCGCCCTTGTTGTCGGTGTCGACCGCCGCGGACCGACATCTAAGGCGCAAAACCGTGGAGGGGCGCGGAATGACTGCTGATCTGCGGCCAGCTCATCAAGTCGCGTCCTTGCTGCTGAGCTACCCGGACCAGGACCTGCTCGACCAGGCGCCACTGCTCCGCCAGGCAGCCGAGCAGACTCCCGACGACGTCCGCGCGCCGCTGCTGCGCTTCGTCGACCACGTCGAGTCGACGCCCCTCGGCGAGCTGCAGCGGGACTACGTCGCGACGTTCGACATGAAGCGGCGGCGCTGCCTCTACCTCAGCTTCTGGACCCATGGCGACACCCGCGTCCGGGGTCAGGCGATCCTGGCGTTCAAGGAGCGCTATCTCGCCAGTGGCGCCCGGTTCGACGCTGCCGAGTTGCCCGACCACCTCGCCGTCGTTCTGGAGTTCGCGGCCACGGTGGATCCCGAGGCCGGTGCCGAGCTGCTCGTCGAGCACCGTCCGGCGCTGACCCTGATCCGCGAGGCCCTGACGGGCGCGAACTCCCCGTACTCCCTGGTCATCGAGGCCGTCGAGGCGACTCTCCCACCCGCCGGCGGCGACGTCATCGAGCGGGCTCGTCGGATCGCCCGAGACGGACCGCCGCGCGAGACGGTCGGCCTCGAGCCGTACCCGGTGCCACCCACGATGGACTCCCTCGGGGGCCGGCGATGAGCATCCTGCTGTGGGCCGTGCTCCCGTACGTCACGATCGCGATCCTCGTCGTCGGCAGCATCTGGCGTTATCGGTACGACAAGTTCGGCTGGACCACGCGGTCGAGCCAGCTGTACGAGAGCCGACTGCTGCGGATCGGCAGCCCGCTGTTCCACTTCGGCATCCTGGTCGTCATCATCGGCCACTTCATCGGCCTGGTGATCCCCGAGTCCTGGACGTCGTCGGCCGGACTGAGCGAGGACGCCTACCACGTGCAGGCCCTGTTGCTCGGCGGTATCGCCGGCGCCTGCACCCTGGTCGGCGTCGCGATCCTGATCTACCGCCGCCGAACAACCGGGCCGGTCTTCACAGCGACGACTCGAAACGACAAGACGATGTACGTGGTGCTGGTCGCCGCGATCGTCGTCGGCCTTGCCACCACACTGCTCGGCGCCGGGGTCGTCGGTGACGAGCACAACTACCGCGAGACGGTGGCGCCCTGGTTCCGCTCGATCTTCGTGCTCCAGCCGGATGTCGATTCGATGGCCGATGCATCGACGGCCTTCCAGATCCACACGCTGATCGGCATGCTGCTGTTCGCGGTCTGGCCGTTCACCCGGCTGGTGCACGCCTTCAGCGCCCCGATCGGCTACCTGTTCCGGCCGTACATCGTCTATCGCAGCCGCGACACAGCGCTCGGCAGCCGCCAGACCCGCCCCGGCTGGGATCGGATCGACGAGCCTCGCTGACTCGTCCCGGCTCGGATAGGTGCGCCAGTCACTGACGAGCCGCCGCAGATCACCGCTTCGTAGCCGCTACGGTGTCCGATGGTGAGCGACCGATACGGCAACGACGTCCTGGCGGGCAACTGGCGTAGGCCGCGACAGATCCGTCCGATCGAGGTCGAGCTGTCCGGTGAGCTCGTACTCGAAGATCCAGACTCGGGCTTCGTCGGCGCCGTCGTCCGCACCGAGCACGGCAACGTCGAGCTCGAAGACCGGTTCGGCAAGCGCCGCTCGTTTCGGCTCGACGACACCTTCTGGCTCGAAGGCAAGCCGGTGACACTGCGGTTGCCGCAGAAGTCGGCATCGGGACGCCGCCGGACCGCATCCGGCTCGGTCGCGGTCACGGGCGCGAAGGCCCGGGTCGTCCAGCCGAGCCGGATCTACGTCGAGGGCCAGCACGACGCCGAACTGGTCGAGCGGGTCTGGGGCGACGATCTCCGGATCGAGGGAGTCGTTGTCGAACCGCTCGGCGGCATCGACGATCTGGCCCGGATCGTCGACGAGTTCCAGCCGACAGCGGCTCGCCGGCTCGGCGTCCTCGTCGACCACCTGGTGCCCGGCAGCAAGGAGGCCCGGATAGCCGACGAGATCCGAAGCGAACACGTCTTAGTGGTGGGCCATCCGTACGTCGACATCTGGCAGGCGGTGAGGCCGACGGCGCTGGGGATCGCGGGCTGGCCGGATGTGCCCAAGGGGCAGTCGTGGAAGCACGGCGTCCTGACCGCTCTCGGCTGGCCCGCGACCACACCGGCGGATGTCGCCGCCGGCTGGAAACGCATTCTGTCCCGTGTGGACTCGTACGCCGACCTCGAGCCCGAACTGCTCGGCCGGGTCGAGGAGCTCATGGACTTCGTCACCGCGTCATGAGCGCTGACGGCTTCCCGGAGTCTTGACAGCGTCAGGCCGGTCCGGAAACGTCGTCGTGGCTCGCACCAGGGCTGGGGCGTCGCGAGGGGGGAGCCCGCGTGGCCCACGACGGCCCGACTGCTAGTTCTCGGCGGCGATTGGGGACGACCCGACGCTGATCAGCGCGTACGTCGAGAAGGGACGCCATTGTTGCCGCACGAGTTCCGCAGCATCGACATCGACGGCGTCCCGGTGTTCCACCCAGACGAGCCGGTGGATCGAGATCACCTGACTGCGGTCTTGATGTTCCGAGTCGGACTGGGCGACGAGCCACTGAATGCGGCCGGCATCACTCACGTGATCCAGCATCTGGTGATGTCCCGACTGCGGTCTTCGGGTATCGCCGATCCGCATTCCAACGCGTCGGTCGACCTGCTGATCACCCAGCTTCGTTACACCGGGCGGACCGATGAGGTCGCCGGTTTTCTCCGTGACGTCTGCCAATCCATCGGCTCACTCGATCTGTCGCGGCTGGGAGTCGAGCAACAGGTCATTCATGCCGAGGCGGATCGTCGGGGTTACTCGGTGCTCGGCGAGCTGGCGACCTGGCGGTACGGCGTAGCCGGACCGGGTCGGCTGCAATGGCAGGACCTGGGGGTCTCGCAGTTGGCTGCGGGGCCGGTCGCGTCGTGGGCCGCCGAGAGCCTGACGACCGGCAACGCGGCGTTGTTCCTCTCCGGGCCGCCCCCACCTGGGCTCGAACTCACGCTTCCGCCGGGTCCGCGCCGCGACCTCCCCACCTGGCCGCAGGTGCGCCCGACCCCCGCCTGGTTTCCGCTGAGCCTCGTGGGCCGAGCGGCGATCTCCGCCGTCATCGACGGCTCGACCGCAGCGACCGCGTACGCCAACGTGCTGGCACAGCGACTGCGCGCGGCACGCCTGCTCTCGTACGAGCAGGGGGTCCAATACATCCCGCTCGGACCAGAGCAGACGATGATCGTCGTCTTCGCCGACCACGCTCCGTACGATCAGCAGCGACTGGCAGATGCCCTTGGCGTGACGTTCCGGTCGATGGCGCAGCGGGCCGCCAGCCCCGCCGAGCTCGATGCTTGGCTCAGCGCGTACTCCGACGGATCTGGACGGGCGGCGGCGCTCGCACTCGCGGCGGCAAGAGACACCCTGCTCGGCTCGAAGGTGATCGACGACGACGAGCTTCGGCGCCGAGTCGACATGGTGACGCCAGACGACATCCTCGACGTCGCGGAGCACGCATGTCGCCATGCCCTCTATGCCGTTCCCAAAGGCGTCTACTCGGTCGGTCACGGGGTCGAGCCGGTAACCCCGTCGGGCACATCTCCGATCGGTCGACCCACCAATCCGTGGCACGTGTGGTGGTCGCACGACTTCCGGGCCGACCGCGGACGGCTGTACGTCAGCGATGTCGGGGTCGGCCTGTTCCGTCACGACACGCACACGCTGTCCGTGCGGTGGCGAAGCTGCGCGGCGATGGTCCGGTGGGCCGACGGAGGACGGGCCCTGGTCACACACGACGGCGCCGTACTCCCGGTCGAGCCCACGATGTGGGCTCGCGGAGCCAAGTTGACCGCGCTTCTCGACGAGCGCGTCCCTGCCGACCGGCACATCAGGCTCCCGGCCCGCGAGCAGACCGCCATCCCGCACCCCACTCACAGGTTTCGGCGATGGCAGCGGCACACCACACCCAGCCGCTAGCTGCCGTTGCCAGCGGTGGCGCTGACGACATGCCCGTGGCGGAGGTGGCGGGATTTGAACCCGCGAGAGGGCTACAAACCCTCAACCC
>JALDXR010000099.1:0-9326 GCA_032154865.1 Nocardioidaceae bacterium | reverse complement strand
CGGGACCAACGTCCCAGGATTCCTTAACTCGCGCCTCTGGGTCTGCTCATGAAACCGAGTAACCCTGCTGCCACGAACACCCTCGACAAGTCCGAGAGGGGTTGGCATGGACCTTCTCCACCGGACATCGCGTAGCCGCGTGTGGGCCACGCAGCTCCTTGTCGTGGCCGGCGGAACGCTCCTTTACTTCGGTGTGCGCGCGCTCACTCAGGGCGATCCGTCCATCGCGGACGGGAATGCCCACCAGGTGATCGCGGTCGAAAAGGCACTCGGAATCGACTTCGTCGACACGGTGGCCGAGCAGTCCACCGCCTACCGCACGTTGCAGCCGCCGTCGCTGGTCAACCAGTACGCCGCGATGCCGAGCTTCCACGTCGGCTGGGACCTTCTGATGGGCGTTGCGCTGGTTGTCGAGGCCCGGCAGCTGTGGCTACGCGCTCTCGGGTGCCTGCTCCCGCTCGCGATGACCTGGAGCGTGGTGGTCACGGCGAACCACTATCTGCTCGACGGCCTCGCGGGGAGCGCCATCGCGCTGGGAGCGCTGGCCCTCGCCGTTCAGTGGCGGCGTCACCGTCCGCGACTCACCGAACGGATCCCGACTCGTGACGGTCAGTGCCAATGGCCGGCCGGCCTCCCGGCGCACCACGAGGCCGCCGCTGCGCAGATAGGCGAGCAGAGAAACGGCAATGCCCGCCAGCGTGATCAGGCCACCGCCGACGAGGGTCGAGCGGGCGCCGAGCACCTCGCCCATCCAGCCGATCAACGGCGCCCCGGCCGGCGTGCCGCCCATGAAGATCATCAGGTAGAGCGCCGCAACTCGGCCGCGCATCTCGGGCAGGACCGTGAGCTGGATCGTCGCGTTGGCGGTCGTGATCATCGTGAGCGCGAAGAGTCCCACCACGGGTAGCAGCAGGGCGAATGTCCAGTAGCTCGGCATCAGACCGAGCAGTACCTCGGCCACTCCAAAAACGATGGCGGCGCCCACGACGAGCCGGAGCCGTGGATGAGCTCGCCGCGCGGCCAGGAGCGCACCGGCGAGCGAGCCGACGGCCATGATCGAGCCGAGCAGGCCGTACTCCCCCGCGCCCTTGTCGAAGACCTCGGTGGCCATCAGGGCCGTCGTCATCTGGAAGTTCATGCCGAAGGTGCCGACGAAGAACACCGTGGCGAGCAGCAACAGCAGGTCCGGCCGGGATCGTACATAGCGCACCCCTTCGCGGACCGCACCGCGACCGCGTTCGGCCCGCTTGGACGGACGCAGCGAGCGCGGATCCATCAGGCGCAGGGAGCAGATGACCGCGAGGTAGCTCACCCCGTTGATCAGGATCGCCCACCCGGTCGCCTCGACTCCCGAGCCCAGAAGCGCGATCAGACCACCCGCTGCGGCCGGGCCGATGATGCGGGCGGTGTTGAACGACGCCGAGTTGAGGCCGACCGCGTTGGCCAGGTCGTCGGTCCCCACCATCTCGACGACGAACGACTGCCGGGCCGGGGCGTCGAAGGCGGTGCCGACGCCGAACAGGAAAGCCAGGACGTAGACGTGCCAGGCCTCGGCCCAGCCAGTGATCGCCAGGAGCCCCAGCACCGCCGCCGGGATCGCCATCATGAGTTGGGTGGCGACGAGCACCTTGCGCTTCGGGAACCGGTCGGCCACCACACCGGCCAGCGGCGACAGCAAAAGCATCGGCAGGAACTGCAGCCCGGTGGTGATACCGAGCGCGGTCCCGCTGTTGGCGGTCAGCTGGAGGACAAGCCAGTCCTGGGCCACCCGCTGCATCCAGGTGCCCACATTGGAAACCACCGCTCCGGCCGCGTAGATGCGATAGTTGCGGACGCGAAGCGCTCTGAACGTCGGACTCAAGCTGTCGCCAGCCTCTCCAGGATCACGGCGGCCTCTCGCAAGACCGCACGCTCCCTGGGCTCCAGTTCGATCAGCCGCTGCGCCAGCCAGGCGTCCCGGCGCTTGCGCTCGGCGTTGAGCAGCTTCTTGCCGGGTCCCGAGACCCGCAGGAGAACCTGACGCCGATCGGTCGGATCCGGCTCGCGGACCAGCATGCCCATCCGATCGAGGCAGTTGACGGTCCGGGTCATCGACGGCGGCTGCACGTTTTCGTGCCTGGCCAGCGCGCCGAGGGTCAGCGGTCCGTTGCGCAGCAGCGCGCCCAGCGCGGACAGCTGCGTCGGTGTGAGATCGGAGTGCCGCTCCCTGCGGAGCCGGCGCGACAGCCGTGAGACCGAGACGGCGAGCGAGTTGGCGAGCCCAGCGTGGGTACGTTCCATCTTCGCGGCGTCTGACGGCATATCGTTAGCATAACTCATTACCTATGCTAACGATGTTGCGGTCTGTGGTATTCCGTACCCAGAACGCGTCGCGGATCAGTCCGCGCCGAGCCAGTTGCCGATCGGGTCGATGGCGAAGTAGACGACGAAGAGGAACGCGATGATCCACATCAGCGGATGCACCGCCCGCAGGTGGCCGCGAGCGATCTTGAGCACCACGTACGAGATGAAGCCGGCGCCGATCCCGGCCGTGATGGAGTAGGTGAACGGCATCAGCACGATCGTCAGGAACGCGGGGATCGCGATCTCGAGGTCGGTCCATTCGATGTGCCGCACCTGGGACATCATCAGGAAGCCCACGATCACCAGCGCGGGTGTGGCGGCCTCGTTGGGGATCACGGAGACCAGCGGCGTCGTGACCGTCGCGATGAGGAACAGGACGCCGGTCACCACACTGGCGAGGCCGGTACGCGCACCCTCACCGACACCGGCCGCGGACTCGATGTAGGAGGTGTTGCTCGACACCGAGGCGGCTCCCCCGGCGGCGGCTGCCACCGAGTCGACGACCAGGATCTGCTGGCTTCGCGGCGGCATGCCCTTCTCGTCGTTGAGACCGGCCTCGGCGCCGATCGCGGTCATCGTCCCCATCGTGTCGAAGAAGTCGGCAAGGAGCAGCGTGAACAGGAACAGCACCGCCGTGACGACACCGGCGCTCTCGAACGATCCGAGCAGGGAGAACTCGCCGAGCAGCCCGAAGTCGGGGGTGTCGAAGACCTTGTCGGGGACACCTGGGACGTTGAGGTTCCAGCCGGTCGGGTCGGCGACCTCGCCGTTGACCACTGTCGGCCCGATCTCCGCGACCTCCTCGACGACGACCGCCATGACCGTCGTCACGATGATGCCGATCAGCAGGGCGCCCTTCACGCCACGTACGTAGAGCGTCAGGGTGAGCAGCAGGCCGATACAGAAGACCAGCACCGGCCAGCCCATGAGGTTGTTGTCGATCCCGAGGCCGATCGGCGGGGCGGCGTCCGGGTGGGCGACCTTGAGGCCGAGGCGGGCCAGGATCTCCGGGGTCGACCAGGCCGACCAGCGTGATGAACGCGCCGATGCCGGCCGCGATCGCGGCCTTCAACCCGGTCGGCACCGCCGTGAACACCGCCAGCCGGAGGCCGGTGAGCACCAGGACCAGGATGATCAGGCCCTCGAGAACGATCAGACCCATCGCGTCCGCCCAGGTCATCTCGCTGGCGATCGTGAACGCGACGAACGCGTTGAGTCCGAGCCCGGCGGCGAGCGCCAGTGGGAAGTTGGCGATCAGGCCCATCAGGATCGTGACGACGCCGGCCACCAAGGCCGTCGCGGCGGCGACCATCACGAACGCCTGCGCCTGGTTGCCCCCGCCCAGGTAGCTCCCGTTCTGATCCACCGCCTGGGACAGAATGATCGGGTTCAGCACGATGATGTAGGCCATCGTGAAGAACGTGACGACTCCACCGCGCAGTTCGCGGCCGACAGTCGAGCCACGGGCGGAGATCGAGAAGAACTGGTCGAGTCGGTTGGTCGGCTTCGTTGAGACTGACGACGTGGTCATGAGCACTCCCGAGGTCGTCGAGGCGAGCGTTCGAAGAATGCCAGAATGTCCGGCCCGGCGTCACCCACGCGATCATGATCTAATCTGAGGCGATGACCCGGTCCAGGCACGGCCGAGAGCGCAAGCGAGGATCCTCGCGATCGACGCCCCACTCCCATCGCACCGATCGCCGTGCCGAACGCCGGGCGGCTCGGGAGTCAACCGAGCGTCCCGCCGATCATCGAAACGACCGGTCCGAACGCCGATCGGAGCACCGCTCCGAGCGTCGGCCGGAACGTAGGTCAGAGCGCCGGTCGGACCGCCGCACGGAGCGACGGCAGCCGGAACGCCGTCACATCGTCGCCGACGTCGAACCGCTGGACATCGACGGAGTCCGCACGGTCGCGATCGGCTCGGTGGCGTGGATCGTCGCCTTCCTCGCGATGCTGCCGTTCATCGGCACACTCCGCGACCACGACAAGCTGTCCTGGTTGTGGATCTGCATCGCGGGCTTCGGACTCGGTCTGATCGGCCTCGAGTACTGCCGACGCCGCCGCAACATCCTCGCCGAGCAGCCGGCCCGTCGCCGGGCTGAGGCCAGCCGATTCGGAGCGGCCGGCGACTGAGCGCGCGTACCACTGAGCCGGCATCACTGAGCGGACCGAAATCGCGAGGGCACGCCCGCGTGTCTCGCAGAACGGGTTCTCCCAGTGCCGAGGGCTCAGAAGACGGTGAGCTCGTCGGCGCCGAGGGTGTCGAAGACCGGTGGCGGTAGCTCGGCGACTCGCGGCTGACGCATCGGCGCCGCCTCGGAGTGGGCACCGCATCCGTGGTCGAACGCGACGACCCGGCCGTCGTCCGGCGCGGACTCGTTGGCGCACACGCCGAAGACCGTCGACAGCGGACCGGCGATCGGCAGCAGGAAGCCGCAGGTACGGCAGGGCGCCGGCGCCGCCTGGGCATGCTCGGACTCGGGCCCCTGGGTCCCGTCGTACCACCGCTGGGCGGCGGAGTCGCGACCGTCGAGCGAGAGCACCCGCGACCGCCCGAGCCCGATCTCGTCCGCGACCGGGCGTACCGAGGCGTCGTCGACCAGACTGTCGGCCGCCTCGTCACCGCTGAGCCAGGCCGGCACGAGCCGGGGATCGTCCTCGTCCGGGGGCAGCAGGTCACCGGGTCCGAGGTCACCGGGCTCGACCCGCTCCCGATAGGGCACCCACTCCGGCGCGACCACGGCGGTCGGACCCGGCAGCAGGACGATCTCGTTGACGGTGACCGAGCGCTGCCGAGAGGCCCGGGTGACCACCACCGACCAGCGCCACCCGCGGTAGCCGGTACGCAGGCAGTCGAACTGATGGCTCAGCGTTCGCTCGCCCTCGATCTGGTAGCCGAGGTACTCCCCGACGTCGTCGGCGTCGACCGCGTCGACCAGCGCGGTCCGGGCCTCCTCGAGCGCTTCACGACAGGTGAGATCGGCGCGTGCCCTCCGGGATGACATCGTCACGCGACGATTGTCCCCCACGGGGCCGACCGGGCGAAATCGGTGTCCGCCCTCGCGGGCGCGTGACACGTCGTGCGGCAGGATGGTGACTGTGAGCTAGCGAGGGGAGTTCGGGTGACCCACCCAGGGGATAAGCGGCCTGGCGAGCCACGGTACGGCTCGTCGTCCTCGCCGCACTCGACTCCCCCACCCGGCGGCCCGCCCCCATCCGAGCCCGGACGAGCGACGCGGGCCGCCCGCGCGACCGGTCGAGTGGCGAGGAAGGGCGTCGACTCGGCCCGCCGGGTCACGCATGCCCACGGGGCCGGCGAGAGCGGCCTGGCCAGACTTCTCGAGGCGCATGCCTTCAACACCGCCGGCGACGCCGCGGTCGCGGTCGCGCTGGCCGGGACGTTGTTCTTCTCGGTCCCGGGCGAGGAGGCCCGGAGCCAGGTCGGACTGTTCCTGATCCTGACGATGCTGCCGTTCGCGATCGTGGCACCGCTGATCGGGCCGTTCCTCGACCGCTTCCGGCGCGGCCGGCGCTGGGCCATCGGCGCCACGATGGCGGTCCGGGCGTTCTGCTGCTGGGTCCTGGCCGGCGCGGTGGCCGACGAGTCGCTCACGATGTACCCCGCGGCGCTCGGCGTCCTCGTCGCGTCCAAGGCGTACGGCGTGACCAAGGCATCGGCGGTGCCCCGCGTACTCCCGGAGGGCTTCACCCTCGTCAAGGCCAACTCGCGAATCTCCCTGATCGGCACCGGTGCCGCCCTTCTATCGGCGCCGCTCGCGGCCGGCGCTGCCCAGATCGGCGCCGAGTGGGCGCTGCGATACGCGGCACTGCTGTTCGTGATCGGCACCCTCCTGACCTTCCGGCTGCCGTCCAAGGTCGACTCCGCCGAGGGCGAGGAGCAGGTCGCGCTGTCGGCGATGCGCGGCTCCACCACGGGGATGCGGATCGGCATCGGGGCGGCAGTCGTCGGAACCCTGCGATGCAACGCGGGCGTCCGGTTCATGAACGGCTTCCTGATCATGTACATGGCGTTCGTCCTGCGCCAGAACCCGTTCGACGGCTGGGAGAATCACGGCACCTGGCTGCTCGCCCTGGTTATCGGGGCGGCCGGGCTCGGCAACACCGTCGGCACTCTGATCGCGTCGATTCTGAAGTCCCGCAAGCCGGAACTCACGGCCCTCATCGTCTTGCTGGTGGACGCCGCGGTGGTCACCTTCGCCACGGCGGTCTACTCACTCGCGACCGCGATGGCGCTCGGTCTCACGGTCGGGATCTGCCAGTCGCTGGGCAAGCTCAGCCTGGACGCCACCATCCAGCGCGATGTCCCCGAGGCGGTACGGACGAGCGTGTTCGCCCGGTCCGAGACGCTGTTGCAGCTGTCGTGGGTGATGGGTGGCTTCCTCGGCATCGTGCTGCCGCTCGACCCGACGCAACTCGGACTCGGCACCGCCGCGGCCGTGCTCCTCGTGTGGTCGGCGGTGGTCGTGCGCTACATCGTGACCCGGCACGTCCTCGCCATGGCGGACACGATGGGCCCCGACGGTTCGAGCGCTCCGTCCAGCCCGTCGGGCCAAGGCGGGCCGGACGATCCCACGCAGCCGAGCCGGCCGGTGGGACCGGACGACACGACCAAGCGGATGAAGCCGCCAGGCGTGCTTGGTGGGAAACCCCGCCGGCGGGGCGGGTCGCAGCGGTTCTGAGCCCGCCTACAGCTCCAGCTGGTCGGCGAGGGCCCGCAGCACGGCGGCGGCCCGCTTCGCGGTGTTGCGATCGGGGTGCCGGCCGGCCCGGTAGGCGTTCTCCACGTCGTCGAGCAGCCGGTGCGTGTCCTCGACGATGACCGTCATCTCCTCGGGCGCCTTGCGCTTGGCGTCGCGCTGCGCCTTCGACTTCGCGCGGGCGACCGACGGCGGCGGGTCGAGCAGCCGTACCTGCAGAGCCTGAGCACCCCGCCGCCCCTCCACGACGCCGAACTCGACCCGGGATCCCGACCGCAGGGTGGAGACGCCGTCCGGGAGCGCCGAGGCGCGGACGTAGACGTCACCGCCGTCGTCGCTGTTGAGGAAGCCGAAGCCCTTGTCGGCGTCGTACCACTTCACCTTGCCAGTGGGCACGATGACCTCTCGTTCGGTCGTGGATTGTCTGAGGAATAGATAGGGCCGGGCATCGGTCACCAGGCAGCCCTGAGAGGCACCAGCCTACGTGCCGGTGCGCGTCGACTCCACTGCGATTGGTCCCGAATCGGAAGCGTGGCGGCGCCGCTCCGGGTCCGGCAGCAGTTCGTTCATGGCGCCGGACCGGAAACCTCTCGGGTCGATCTCGACGTCGTCGAATCCGGCATCGCGCACGGCGTCGACCACGGCGGTACGGACCGACGGCGTGGCATCGAGACGTCCGACGACCGCGGCGTCGAGCTCGACCCGGGCCCGGTCGTCGAGGTCTCGTACGCGCAGGTTCTCGAACCCGACCCCATGCTCGGCCAGCGCCGTACGCAGCGCGGCCTCGGCCCGCTCGACCCGGGCCAGGCGGTGGGGAGTCACCTCGACGCCGTAGGCGATCCGCGACGAGAGGCAGGCCGCCGCCGGCTTGTCCCACGTCGGCAGCCCCCAACGGCGCGACGCCTCCCGCACCTGCGCCTTGGTGAGTCCGGCATCGCGCAGCGGAGTGGCCGCGCCGCGCTCGGCCGCGGCCCGAATCCCCGGTCGGAACCCGGCCCTGGCGTCATCGGCGTTGGTGCCGGTGGCGACCGCGGCGATCCCCTGCTCGGCCGCGAGCGGAGTCAGCACGTCGAGCAGCTCCGACTTGCAGAAGTAGCAGCGATCGCCGTTGTTGGCCCGATAGCCGTCACGCTCCATCTCATGCGTGTGCGGCGTGAGCTGCCGGACGCCGAGGCTGTCGGCGTACGTGGCGGCCGGACCCCGCTCGGCCTGCGGCAGCGAGCCGGAGTACGCCGTCGCCGCGACGACCCGATCGGCGCCCAGCGCCCGTACCGCCGCAGCCAGAAGGAATGCCGAGTCGGCCCCGCCGGAGTAGGCCACGAGGACCGAGCCGAGCTCGCGCAGCTGGGCGTCGAGTGCATCGAGCCGGGTCGCGAGCAGGTGCTCGTCGAGCCATCCGGGGAACTCCTCGAGCGTGTCGAGCACTACCTCGGCCCCGGCGTCTGCCAGCTCCTGCGGCGAGCTGGTCCCGGTGGCCACGCCGACGCCGGTCGCCCCGGCGCCGCGAGCGGCTGCCATGTCATGGACGTGGTCGCCGACGTAGACCGAGATGCCGTCGGCCAGCATGGCCTCGGTCTTGCCCTCCTGCCACGCGCCGCCGTGGATCGCATCGACATCGAGTCCGAGATGGTCGACGTGCAGTTGTGCGAGCCACGCGGCCTTGGCGGTCACGACGATACTCCGGCCCCGATGGGCGTGTACCGCGGCGAGCGCATCGGCGACGCCGGGCAACGACGGGGTCGGCGCGATGGCGTGCGTCGGATAGAGCTCGCGATAGCGGTCGGCCATCGCGACGGCCCGGTCGGAGTCGAACCAGTGCGCCATCTCGTGTTCGACCGGAGGACCGAGGCGCGAGACGACCAGGTCGCTGTCGATCGCGACTCCGGTCTCGGCGGCGAGCACGTCGAACGCCGCTTTGATTCCGGGCCGCGAGTCGATCAGCGTCAGGTCGAGGTCGAACCCGACGACCGGACCCTCGGACGCGACGACTGGGCCCCCGGACGGGACGACTGGGCCCTCAGGCGCGCCGTCGGGCGCAGGCGAGGCAGTCGTCCGGGCGCGATCGGGAGTCGGCGAGGCGGTAGGCACGCCCACCAGCCTAGGCAGCCCGTTCAGCCGCAGGCCCGCCGCCCGGACCAGCCCCGAAGTTGGCGTGAGATCCAGGTTTCCGCCCGAACGGCCCGGTCACACCGATCGACTTCCCCGGGCCCCCGCAGACGGCGGCGCTCGGCATCAACGATCGCGGCCAGGTCGTCGGAGCGT
>JALDXR010000098.1:0-9327 GCA_032154865.1 Nocardioidaceae bacterium | reverse complement strand
GCGTGCCCACCAGCTACTACCGCATGAGTAGCGTGCTCACGATCGAGGCGGCCCGGCAACGCCTCATCAGTGAGCGGCACCAGTCACCGACCCGGGTCCTCGGCTACGCCAACCGGCTCATCCTGCGGGTCGAGCACCGCCTCCGACATCCGCCCGACGACATCATCACGAGGTCGACCCCCAGGCGCGGCTACTCCCGACGCCACCGGTCGAGGAGGGATTCACGCTCGATCAAGGCGAGTAGCACGCCGATGACCAGGCGCCGAGTAACGATGAGGGCTCCGCGACCGATGTGACGGATACGAGGGAGCATTACGAGGGAGATGCAGCCCCCGGTGACACCTCGACACCGGGGGCTGTCTCGTGAACGGGGTCCGCCGCCGCTCGGTTTGTGAATCCCGTCCCCGGATTGCTCGGTCGAAGTGTACGAGTCCGGCCACTAGACCCGAATCCAGATCGGCCAGACCGCCCGTCAGATTCGGGCCTTCGGTCCCTACGCGTCGAGAGCCGCCAGGCGGACCGTTGGAACATGCCAAGCCGCAGGTTCCACATGAGTAGCATCGAACGGGCTGAGGCGCTGGTCCGACTCCTGGACCTCGACGAGACGTTTCGGGCCTCACGTCCGACCGGGTATGCCAACGCACGCGTCGTTGACGTCATCCACCCGCCGGAGGAGCTTCCCGACACCTTCGTACGGGCGTTGGACCCATTGGCCAGGCTGGAGTACGCATATCCGGATGTGCCGGAGCCGTCTCGCTGAGACGGCCGACGTCTTGAGGGTCTGTCTGGCCACCGTTGAGCCGGTCCCGGTAGAACTGGACGGATGACCGAGCCGAACTCCCCGCTGCTGCTCGGCCCGCTGCTCCGCTACGTCGACGAGTCGTCGGCTGCCGTGTGGGTCGAGCTGGCCAGCCCCGCCGACGTCATCGTGGCCGTGGCCGGTCGCGACCACGTGGCGCACACGTTCACGGTGCACGGCCATCACTACGCCCTGGTCGACATCGAGGGCCTGGACGCGGGCGGCACCTACCCGTACACGGTCGCCTGCGACGGTGATCAGGTCTGGCCGCCACCGGACTCGTCGTACCCGCCGAGCCGGATCCGTACGGTCGGTGACGACAACCGGCTCCGACTGGCCTTCGGATCCTGCCGTACGACGGCACCGCACGACGCCGAGACCAACCGCTCCCACGGTCCCGACATGCTGCGGGCCCTGGCGCACCGGCTGATGCGGACCGACGACGTCGAGTGGCCCACGCTGGTGCTGCTGCTCGGCGACCAGGTGTACGCCGACGAGACCAGCGAGGACATGCAGGAGTTCATCGCCGGCCGCCGCGACATCGACGAGCCGCCGGGCGAGGAGTTGCTGGACTACGCCGAGTACGGCCATCTCTACCGGCTGGCGTGGACCGACCCGGACACCCGGTGGCTGCTCTCGACCCTGCCGACCGCCATGATCTTCGACGACCATGACATCCGCGACGACTGGAACACGTCGGATACGTGGCGTCGCCAGATGCAGGAGACCTCCTGGTGGCAGCAGCGGATCGTGGCCGGGCTCGGGTCGTACTGGGTCTACCAGCACATCGGAAACCTCTCCCGCCGCGAGCGGGAGGACGACCCCGTCTGGCACAAGGTGCTCGAAGCCGGACGGGACGGCGATGCGGGTGATGTGCTCGACGCCTTCGCGACCGATGCCGACGCGAAGCCGGCCTCGTATCGCTGGAGCTACCACCGAGACCTCGGCCGGACCCGGCTGCTCATGGTCGACAGCCGGGCGGCTCGGGAGCTCGACCAGAAGCCACGGCGGATGCTGGACGCCGCGGAGGCGGACTGGCTCGACGACGTTCTGACCGGCGACGTCGACCATCTGCTGTTCGGTACGTCCCTGCCGTTCCTCCTCCCGACCGGGCTGCATCACCTGGAGGCGTGGAACGAGGCGGTCGCCGCCGGCGCCTGGGGTCGTGGCGCCGCACGGGTCGCCGAACGGATCCGGCAGGCGATCGACCTCGAGCACTGGGCCGCCTTCCAGGAGTCCTTCCAGCGCGTCGCGCGGGCGATGATCGACGTGGCCGACGGCCGGAGGGGTCCGTCACCTGCGACGGTGATCTTCCTGTCCGGCGACGTCCATCACTCCTACCTCGCCGATGTCAGGCTCAAGACCAAGCCGGCATCGCGAATGGTGCAGGCGGTGTCCTCGCCGATCCGAAACCCGATGCCCCGATGGGCCCGCTGGATGTCCGCGGTGTCGGTCCGCGGCTTCACCAAGCCGGTGGGAATGCTTGCCGGACGCGCGGCCCGGGTCCGCAAGCTGCCGTTTCGCTGGTCGATCACGGAGGGCCCGTGGTTCGACAACACGATCGCCGTCCTCGACATCGACGGCCGGCATTCCGACGTGCGGTGGCACACCGCCGAGGTCGACGGCGACGAGCCGGCGCGGATGCGCCTGCTCGACTCAGTCCGGCTGAGCTGACGGCTCCGACCGGGGCGGCAGCAGCAGCCGGTACGCGCTCGGCTCCACGTGCCAGGTGACGTCGGACTCTGGGCCATAGAGCTCGCCGTCGGCGTTGCACCAGAAGTCGTGGGCCCGCACCGTGATTCGACGGCCCCGGACCTCACGTACGTCGGCGCGCTGTGGATGCACGCCGCGCTTGAGGTGCAGCGCGTACCCGAGGCGAGTCCGTCTGCCGATGGCGTAGGACACCATGACGTCCAGCTGCCCGTCGTCGATCAGGGCGTCGGGCAGGATCGGCGTGCCGCCGCCGATGGTCGATGCGTTGCCGACGGCGACCATGAGGACGCGACGACGCCGATCGACGACGACCCGCCCGTCGACGAGTACGTCCATGCGGAAGCCCGGCGTACGCGCGCCCGCGATCACGGCTCCGATCGCGAACGCTGCCCGCCCGAACCGCGACTTCAGCGCACTCGCCCGCCGCGCGGCGTCGACACCGACGCCGAGGTGGACGGCGTTCACGACGATGCGCCCGGTCGAGTCGACGAGGAGGTCCACTGGCGCCGGGTCGACGTCCATGAGCACAGCGGCGGCCGCCTCGGGATCGAGGGGGATGCCGGTGCCCCGGGCGAAGTCGTTGCCGGTGCCGAGCGGGAGGAGCCCGATGACGACGTCACCGAGCTCGCTGCGACGACGGAGCGCGTCGAGCACGACGTGGAGACTGCCGTCGCCACCGGCGACCACGAGGATCCGGTCGCCGCGACCGTCCAGCACGCCGTCGAGCTCCTCAGGCGTCCCCGCCCGGCCGATGTCGACGTCGGCGCGGGCAGCCTCCATGCGCTTGACCGCCCGCTCCACCGTCGCCTCGTCGGTGTTGCCGGCGGCCGCGTTCATGACGACCAAGAACCGGCGCGTGCTCACGTCAGCAGCTCCACATCCCGCACGCTACCGGGCGTGACGGTGACGGCCGAGCGCCGGATGACGACTTTGTGATCGGCAGACCGGTCAGCTCTTGGCAGTCGAGTCGGACTCGACCGGGTGCAGGCGGAAATAGCGCCGCAGATACAGCCAGGCGCCGCCGCCCATGATGATCGGACCGAGGTAGGTGAACATCCGGAAGACGAACACCGCCGCCACGATGGTGTTCTCGCTGACGTCCGGTGCGGACCACGACAGGGTCCGGATGTAGAGCGCCTCCGCGATGCCGACGTTGCCCGGCGTGATCTCGATGATGGTGAGGAGTCGAACGATCGCGTAGCACGCGAACACCTCGATCGCGGTCAGCTCGCTGCGGGAGATGTCCAGTGCCCGGATCGAGACGAGGAGCGCCAGGAACGTGCTGAACTCCCGACCCACGACGACGGCGGTCAGCTTGAGCCCGTGCTCACGGGCGCTGTCCGATACCTCGAACCGGAACCGGACGACCGCCTCGCCGACAGTCGTGGACGGCGGACGATTGACCAGCCCTCGCATCCAGTTGACCAGTTTCGCGGTGTTCTCGCCGAACCAGCGGGCGAACCGCTCGCTGCGGACGATGGAGATGCCGGTCGCGATGGCGAGGATGCCGATGCAGAGCGCGGCCACCGTCAGGACCACGACACGGGTCGGAACCGTCTCCTGGGTTGCGGCCAGCGGAACCGCGATGCTGGGAAGAAGGAGCGGAATGAGAGTGGTCCACGCGCTGTTCACCACGGCCGCGCGACTGAAGTCCCCGAGGTCGATGCCGTAGCGACGGTAGGTCGCGTATCTCGTGACCACGCCGGACGGCCCCGGGATGGTATTGGAGACCACAGCCGATGCCTCCTGCGCAAGGAACGCCAGACCAAGGCTCAGCCGGGTGATGAGAAGGCTGGGTGCTTCGGACTTGAACAGCTCGATGACCACCGTCAGCGCCAGCATGAGGATCAGCGCGGT
Organism: Nocardioidaceae bacterium; assembly: GCA_032154865.1. GTDB lineage: Bacteria > Actinomycetota > Actinomycetes > Propionibacteriales > Nocardioidaceae > DATFRX01. The sequence goes on along the minus strand of JALDXR010000098.1, from coordinate 4,958 downwards.
CCACGAAAGCGACTGGATCGCGTCCCAGACCTCGTCGTAGTCGGCGAACTGTGGGATCAGGACACCGAAGATCAAGAACAGGAGCAGGGCAACGAGAACCCCGCGGGCCAGGATCTGAAGGGGAGATGGCCGCGGGGTCTCGAAGATCTGCGATGCCTCGTGCGCGATCCGGCGCGACGATTCGTCAAGCGAGCCGAGTCGATCCGTGCCGCGCGCCTCGGGATGGTCTCGCTGTCGTCGCGGCTGGTCGGGTTCGTCCTTACGGCGTGACGGCACGGCGACGGGGGTCAGGCCAGCAGTTTGGACTTCTGCGCCTCGAACTCGTCAGCGGTGATGGTTCCGGCGTCGCGAAGCTTGGCGAGCTTCTCCAATTCGTCGGCCGCACTCGCTGACCCGGCGGCGTCCTGGACGTACGAGCGGAACTGCTTCTCCTGCCGGACCGCGTCCTCGCGCTGCCGCTCGGCCATCTTGTGTCCGCGAGCGATGAGGTAGATCAGCGAGGCGAGGATCGGAACGAGTACGAGGAACAGGATCCAGAGCGCCTTCGCCCAATTCCCCATGTCGCGGCTGCGGAAGATGTCCGTGGCGATCACGATCAGCAGGTAGATCCACGCGATGAAGAGGAAGAAGTACAGCATCGAGAAGAAGACCTCGAGCAGTGAGAAGTCGTTGTCCATCAGGTCCTCGCTCCTTGACTTCTCCGGGCTGCCTCATGGCGAGCCTGGGAGCGCCGGCCGGGCGGTCGAGCGCCACCTCAGGATGTCGCCGGACGCTCCGGTGCGAATCACCCGCGCCGGGTGAACCGTCACTCCGGTACGGACTCGGACGTCGCCAGCTGCTTCGGGCCGCCTGGCTCCGCACTGGACACCAGGGAGTGCATCCAGGCGGTCCGGGGATCGGCGTCGATCAGGACCATGACCAGGAGGGTCAACGGCACGGCGAGCAATGCTCCGAGCGCGCCGAGGGCCCAACCCCAGAAGACCAGGGCCACCAGCGTGATCGTGCCGGAGAGGCCGACCGCGTCGCCGACGTACTTGGGCTGGATGAGCTCCTGGATGACGAAGTTGATCACCGAGTAGACGGCGATCACGATCAGCATGGTCCCCGGACCGTCCTCGAGAAGCGCCAGCAGCGCCGGCGGCACGAGCCCCATCACGAAGCCGATGTTGGGAATGTAGTTGGTGATGAAGGCGAGCAGTCCCCACACCAACGGGAGCGGGAGACCGATGAGCCAGAGGAATGCGGCGTCGACCACTGCCACGATCAACCCGAAGATCGTGGAGACCACGAGATAGACCTGGGTGCCGTGTGCGAACGAGTGGAGTGCCGGCGCCACCGCACCGTGCTCGGGGAGGATCCGGCTCATCCGATCGGCGAACCCGGAAGCCTCGAGCGACATGAAGAACAGCAGGGCGACGACGAAGGCCAGGCTGGACAGCACACCGAACAGTTCGCCCAACAGCTCAGCCAGGTAGTCGGCGAACCGGCTCAGGTTTACCGAGTCGGACAACGACTTGACCTGGTCACTGCCGACACCGGCGTCGGACAGCGCGGACCGCACGTTGTCGAGCAGATCGTCGAACTCGTCCTGATAGGTCGGCACCAGGGTCGCGAACCTGGCGACCGCGACGACCAACGCCGCCGCGAGTGCGAACAGGATGACGTACACCGCGAGCATGCCGGCGACGGTGCCGAGCCATCCGGGCACGCCCCGGGCGGCCAGGCGGATACGGATCGGATGCACCGCGATCGTCAGCACCAGTGCGAAGAAGACCGGTCCGACGATCCCAGCCGCGCTGTGCAGCCCGGCGACGGTGATCGTGGCGGCGGCCAGGGTCACGAGGGCGATGAGCCCACGCGGCAACGACGCTGACTGGGCGTCGGCCATGTCATCCGTCCTCGTCGACGGCGTCGGCCGACTGCTTCACATGACCATTCGGCGCGCCCCGCATTCGACTGGTCAGAAGACTGGTCAGGGCGCCGACGAAGATCAGGTTGAAGACGATCTGCACGGTGACCAGCCCGCGGGCGAACTGCCCGACCGCGTGGACATCGCCGTAGCCGACGGTCGCCATGGTGACGATGGTGAAGTACAAGGAGTCGAGTCGGGTGTCGACTCCGGCCATCTGGTGGCTGGTCGACTCGGCCAGCATGTAGTACGCGGTCGCGAAGGCCACGATCACGATCTCGAGGAGGAGCAGGAGGCCCTGAATCCGTACGACGCGGCCGACGCCACTCACCTGGAATCGGACCTGCCGGATGATGATCAACCCCGCGAGGAACACTGCGACCGCGGTCAGGAGGACGCCGAGAGCGAGACGCCAGGTTGGCGCATCGGTCTCCACGGGGACGGCGAAGTAGGCAACGAGGAGCCCGACGAAGACCAGTCCCAGGCGACCCCACTCCATCGGTCAACCGGTCGGATCGGGCACCAGGGCCGCAAGGATGGTCGTCAGCAGTGAGATCACCAGCGCCGCCAGAACCACACTGAAGAAGCCGCCGACATCGAGGTTGTCGGAGATTCCGGCCGTGATGGCGAGCAGCGCGCCGTTGACGATGAGCCCGAACAGACCGAACGTGAGCATCGTCAGCGGCAGTGAGAGCAGCCGGAGGATCGGGCCGATCAACGCGTTCACGAGTCCGAAGATCAACGCGATCCCGATCACCCCCCAGAATCCGCCGTCGACATCGACGGAGGGCAGCACCCAGGCCGCGACGGCGATCGCGATAGCGATGATCGCCCACCGGAGCAGCAGAAGTATCAGCATCGCGGCCTCATTTCGCGAACGTCAGGCACGCCGTGGGTTGTGGACGGCCAATGCCCAGATGACGAGGATGTTCAGCGCCACGATGAGCAACGACCAGACCGGGTAGTACGGCACCCAGAGGAAGTTGGCGATGGCGGCCAGCGCGGCGAGGAACATGGCGAGGATCCGAGCCCAGAGGTCACCCCGTACGACGAAGTAGCCCGAGACCGCGATGACGATGCCCATGATCAGGTGGATCCATCCCCACGCCGTGACGTCGAATTCGAACGTGTAGTTGTCCCTGACCACGTAGAAGTTGTCGTCGAACAGAGCGACGAGTCCCTCGAGCGCCTGGAACGCGCCGACCGTCATCATGACCGCGCCGGCGAACAGGGCGAGTCCCACCGCCCACGGGTTGTAGTCGCCCGACGAATCCGGCGCCGCACTCATGTCTCGGCGCCTTCCGACTCGGAGAAGACCTCGCGAAGCTTGGCCTCTTGCTCTGCCGAGAGGTTGGTGTGGATGAGGTCGGCGTGGGTGCCGGCGAACGCGTCCACCACCCGGTCCGTCACGGCTTCGGAGGTGAGGACGAACAAGGCCGAGGTGCCGGGCGTCACCGATTCCCGAACCTGGGCGATGAACTTGTCGTCGATGCCGACGTCGGCCAACGATCCGGTCAGGCCACCGATCGCCGCGCCTACGGCCATCCCGAGCAGGGGCACGAAGAAGAGCAGGCCGAACAGCATGCCCCAGAAGGCGCCACCAAGGGCACCGGCGCCGGCCAGGCTGTGGAGCTGACGAGTCTTCGGCTTCCGCCGGCCTTCGGGCCAGGCCACGACGGCGGCGTCATGGATCTTGATGAGTTCCTGGGACTGAAGGCTCTTCAGCGTGTCGATTGCGCGCTCGGCTCCATCCGCGCTGTCGAAGCGCCAGACGGTGAAAGTAGCCACGGATCACCCTTTCTCGAGCAGGCCTCCGCGGACCGGCATGGCGCACAGGTCCGCGGCTTCGCCTCTCACGATGTCCCTCGCGAATCGGTGACGGCACCACCCGCCACGGGTGAGATCGCGGACCCGCCGACACGCCGACCGGATGGCCCGATCTCACCCTTCGGGTGTGAGGCGACGGTGCCGAGGCGCTCCGCATAGTGGGCAAATGGCGACCTCCGACAGGCCGGACGACGAAGAAGCTGCTCGCCTACGGCGAGAAGTCGAGGAGCTGCGTCAACAACTGGACGAGAAGGAGTCGCCGGAGCCAGGCGATCGGCGGGGATGGTGGCGCCCGCTGGTCGCCGGTCTTCTGATCGCCATCGCCGCGCTCTTGGCCCCCATCTCCGTCGTCGCCACCTGGGCACGAGACGAGATCGAAGACACCGATCGTTACGTCGAGACGATCACCCCACTGGCGTCCAACCCCGCCGTACAGCAGGCGATCGCCGCTCGGATCGAGACCGAGATCTACAACTACATCGATCTCGACCAGATAACTCAGGATGTCGTCAACGCGCTGAACCAGCGGGGCCTGCCGCCGCGCGCCGCCGCCACGCTCGACGCGGTCAGCGGCCCGCTCGCTTCTGCCATTCGTGGCTTCATCAACGATCAGATCGACACCTTGGTGCAGTCCGACCTGTTCGAGCAGGCGTGGATCGAAGCCAACCGGCAGGCGCATGCCCAGCTGGTGGCGGTTCTCACCGGCGAGGGAACCGACAGCGTCAGCGTCTCGGGCGGCGAGGTCTCGGTAAGCGTTGCTGCGGTCATCGACACGATCAAGGACGAGCTGGTCAAGCAGGGCTTCGGCCTTGCCAGCCGCATCCCGCCGGTGAATGCGAGCTTCGTGATCTTCCAGTCGGACGATCTCACGAAGGCGCAGGGCGCGTTCAGTCTGCTCGACGGTATCGCCACCTGGCTTCCTGTCGTCGGGTTACTGCTGCTGGTCATTGCCGTCTTCGTCGCCAGGGACCGGCGACGTGCTTTGCTCGCCGCCGGCCTGGCGATCGCCGCGTCAATGATTCTGCTCGGCGCGATACTCAATCTGCTGCGGCCGATCTATCTGGACGCACTGCCAGCCGATGCGTCGACCGCGGCGGCGGGAGCGATCTACGACACGCTCGTGGGGTTCATCCGGACCGCGCTTCGGGCCGTACTTGTCGTCGCCCTGGTCATCGCTGTGGTCGCCTGGCTGCTGGCTCCCACCGGTGCGGGAGCCGCTGCC
>JALDXR010000584.1:0-2815 GCA_032154865.1 Nocardioidaceae bacterium | reverse complement strand
GCGCTGAAGTGGGAGGGCGGCTACGTCTGGGCCTGCAAGAACTACGACGGCGACGTGCAGTCCGACACCGTGGCGCAGGGCTTCGGCTCGCTCGGCCTGATGACGTCGGTGCTCATGACCCCGGACGGCAAGGTCGAGGCCGAGGCCGCGCACGGCACCGTCACGCGCCACTACCGCCAGCACCAGCGCGGCGAGAAGACGTCGACGAACCCGATCGCGTCGATCTTCGCGTGGACCCGTGGCCTGAAGCATCGCGGCATGCTCGACAACACGCCCGCGGTGACGGAGTTCGCCGAGACGCTGGAGCAGGTCTGCGTCGAGACCGTCGAGAGCGGCAAGATGACCAAGGACCTGGCCCTACTCGTCGGCGGCGACACTCCTTGGCTCTCGACCGAGGAGTTCTTGGCTGCCCTCGACGACAACTTGGCGGCTAAGCTCAGCTAAGCACCACCGACACTCGGGAAGGGGACGGTGGGATCATGCGAGTCGTCATCGCAGGGGGACACGGTCAGATCGGGCTCCGTCTGGAGCGATTGCTCACCGAGCGCGATGACGTGGTCGCCGGTCTCGTGCGCAACCCGGACCACATCGCCGACGTCGAGGCCACCGGATCGGCGGCCTTCCTCTGCGACCTCGAGACCGCCACGCTCGACGAGGTCGCCGGTCATCTCGCCGATGCCGATGCCGATGCGGTTGTGTTCGCGGCCGGCGCCGGACCCGGCAGCGGCGTTGCCCGCAAGGACACCGTCGACCGGGCCGCCGCGGTCCTGCTCGCCGACGCGGCGGAGAAGGCCGAGGTGCGGCGCTATCTGATGGTGTCGGCGATCCGTGCCGACGAGGCGCCGCCGCCCCGGGTCGACCCGGCCTACGGCGCTTACCTCCGCGCCAAGTCCGCCGCCGACAAGGACCTTCGGTCCCGGGATCTCGACTGGACGATCCTGCGGCCGGGACGGTTGACCAACGAGCCGGGCACCGGGCTGGTCCGCCTCGGAGCGTCGGTGGGCTACGGCGAGGTTCCGCGAGACGACGTCGCCGCCGTGCTCGTCGCGATGCTCGATGAGCCGCGAACGGCGCGCAAGACACTGGAGCTGGTGTCCGGCGGGCGGCCGATCGCGTCGGCGATCCGGTCCGTCATCGCGACGTGACGTCGCTCCGCCGGGCTCGTGACCTGATGGACGCCCAGTACGCCGAGCCGCTCGACCTCGACGCGATCGCTCGTACGGCGGGCTACTCGCGCTATCACTTCGTCCGAGCCTTCGGCGCCGCGTACGGAGAGAGCCCCGGCCGCTATCTCACCCGGCGCCGGATCGAGCGGGCGCAGGAGCTGCTGCGGTCGGTGAACCTGACCGTGACGGAGGTCTGCCACCTGGTCGGGTTCTCGAGCCTCGGCTCGTTCAGCACCCGGTTCCGCGAGCTGACCGGGCAGTCGCCGTCGGAGTTCCAGCGGGCGGCGCACCGCGACGCGCCGCCTCCGATCCCGGGCTGCTACGTCCTCATGTGGGGCCGCCCTCAACCGGGTCATCCGAAGAGCGCAACGACGGAGAAGCTCGGACCGGTCTCGGCTGGCTAGCGTCGTGGCACAGCCCGACGCGAAGGAGAGACAGATGATCACCAAGCTGGGTGTCGCCAGTGTGTACGTGCCCGACGCCGACGAGGCGAAGGCCTGGTTCGTCGAGAAGCTCGGATTCGAGGAGCGGTTCGACGTCCGCATGGACAACGGCTTCCGATGGATCACGGTCGGACCGCCGGCCGACCCGATGTTCCAGCTCAACCTCGCCGTCCCCGGTCCGCCGATGCACGACGAGGAGACCGCCGCCACGATCTTGAGCCTGGTGGCCAAGGGCGCGCTGGGCGTCGGCGCCTGGAACACCGACGACTGCCGCAAGACCTACGAGGAGTACTCCGCGCGCGGCGTCGAGTTCCTCCAGGAGCCGTCCGACCGGCCGTACGGCGTCGAGGCCGTCTTCCGCGACCCCTGGGGCAACTGGTACAGCCTCAACGAGACCAACTTCGACGCCTTCGACTCCGACGCGATGTCGAAGGCCTTCGAGCCGGGCGACTCTGCCTAGCGCTCGGGTCGGGTCGCGATGATCTGCTCGTTGACGGCGCGTACCTCGTCGAAGTCGAGCTTGCGGACCCGGCGGTCGTAGGTCAGCAAGCCGTTGACCTCGTGCTCGACGTCGGTGATCTGGGTGTAGATGCCCGCCGACAGCCCGGATCGCTCGATCGCGGCGAGCAGGTCGCGCTGGTTCTCGACGTAGCGCCGGGTGTTCTCGGCGACGCTGTCGGTCATCTCGTACGCATGGCCGTCGCCGAACCACATGTGGCCCTCGACCCGCAGCCCGAAGCCACCGTGCTCGCCGTCGATCGCGACCCGGCGGTCGTCGGGCTCCGGCGTCGCGGGGCCGACGTAGGCATGGAGGTCGATGACGTCGCCGGCTCCGGAGTCGCCGCGCGAGTCGGGCAGGTTGAACCCGCTGTGGGCGTTGACGAGCCGACTCGGGTCGAGGGCCTTCACCTCGCCGGCGATCCGGCCGGTGGCCTTGCGGCTCCACTCGCCCCAGCCCTCGTTGAACGGCACCCAGGCGACGATCGACGTCCAGCTCCGGTGCGTGCGGACCAGCTCGCGCAGCTCGGCCTCGAACTGGTCGCGCCACGGACCCTTCGGGACCTTGCCGAGCTTGGGCGACGGCATGTCCTGCCAGACGAGGAGGCCGAGCCGATCGGCCCAGTAGTACCAGCGGTCGGGTTCGACCTTGATGTGCTTGCGGACGGCGTTGAAGCCCAGGACCTTGTGCTGCTCCAGGTCGAACCG
>JALDXR010000097.1:0-9330 GCA_032154865.1 Nocardioidaceae bacterium | reverse complement strand
CGGATCGGACTGATTGCCCCCGAAGCTGACCCGGAGCGAGTCGCCGTCGGTATCGAAGGCGCGCAGTGACGCGGTCTGGACCTCGTTGATCGCCGGTCGGACCGAGGTCACGAACTCGGTGATCTGCTGGAAGCTGCGTTGCGACCAGTACGGGTCGCTGTGCGGCTGGAGGTTGTCCGACGCGCAGATCCCGGCGTACGCCATGATCGACGACCCGCTCCCGGGCTCCACCGAGCTGGCGGCGCTGCGGTTGCCGCCCGAGCAGTTCGTCTGGGTTCCGTTGAACGTGTGGGGCCCGCCGAACTGGTGGCCCATCTCATGGGCCACGTAGTCCACCGCGAAGTAGTCCCCGGTGGGTGCCGTCAGTCCCGTGCAGCCCTGCGCCTTCGCGTTGCCGCCGACGCTGCTGAGGCTGGCCACCCCGCCGCCCGGGTTGCCCAGGATGATGTGGCCGATGTCGTAGTTGCTCGCCCCGAGGATCTGGCCGATCACGATCCGGTTCCGGTTGAGCGTGCCGCCCGAGCAGGAGGTGGACTGGCCGGGAGTGAAGCACGGGGCAGACCCACACGGTCCGTTCGGCTCGGTCATCTGCGCGGCGGTGTCCAGGTTGAGCAGGTCGTTGTTGGCGACGAGGACCATCCGGATCGACGTGTCGTCCTCGTAGATCTGGGTCACGCGGTTCATCAGCGTCACCTTCGCCGCGGTGACGTTCTGCGGTCCGCCGTGGTAGGTCGCGTACCCGGGGTTGGACAGCAGTGCCAGCCGGTACGTTCTCAGTTCGGTCCCGGCGCTCGGTCCACCGGAAGCGGCGGCGAGGGCCGAGGTCGTCGGTGACGAACCGAGCACGTTTTCGACCCAGTCCTCCTGGTGCGGGTTCTTGGCGTCGCCGGTGAAGTAGCTGACGTACACGCTCTGATCGAGGTGGTAGTAGGGCTCGACGTACCAGCCGCCGTCCGGGCTCCGAACCGAGGCGTGGAAGCCCAGCGGGGTCAGGTCCGCTCGGATCGTGGAGGCGGGGTCGTCAACGCCGACTCCCTCGTATGTGGTGATGCCCGGGTGGGCGCGGGCGAGGGCCGGCGCCATCACCGGCGCCTCCTGGAGCAGGAACCGCTGGAACCCGCCGTCCGGCGCCGGCAGCGCGATCTCCAGCTCCGACGACGCTGCCGCCAGCGTGTCCTCGTGGGGCGCTTGTTCGAGCGCCGCCCGCATTCCCGAACGGTCCAGGCTGTACGCCTCGAAGTCCGTGGGTCGTACCTCGGCCACCTTGTTCGGCGTCACCGCCCGTGGTGTCTTCGAGATCCGGTCCCACAAGGCCTTCGAAGCCCGCGCCTGATCGGCTGAGACGTCGGCCGTCTGATCGGCGGAGCTTCCGGTCGAGGGGGCGACCGAGTTTCCCGCCGCTGTCGGCACTCCGGCCGCGACGGCGAGGGTGAGACCGGCGACCAGAACGAGAGGAAGCTTCGCCCCCCGCCGTATGGACCAGCTTCCGCGCGCACGCTGCTTCATCCCCGGGCTCCTCTCCGGTCGGGCAACGGCGGCGCCGAGCGCGGGTGGGCCCCGATCTGCCACGCACCGACGCCGACCACACTGACCGTGCGGCCAGCGTCCGATCGCAGGCTACGGAAGGCCTGTGGCGCCGTCACTGGACACATGCACGAAGCCGCCCAGTCCCTTGCCCGACATCTGTCGAGACCGCTATGACCGCGCGGCGTCATTCGCCAGGATCTGCCCGGCATTGGCTGTTGACTTCTGCTCGATATCTCAACAGGATGATCAGAAATGATCACCGAGCAGCGCTAGTCCGCACGCTTCGCGCGGTGACGCGCAGCCGGTCGTCCCCCTTCCGAGGAGATGACACATGGCACAGGACTTCTCACGGTCACGACGGGCATTGTTGAAGGGTGGGGCGGTCTCAGGGGCCGCCCTCGGCGTCTCGGGATTGGGTGGTTTCAGCGCGCAGGCTGCGCCCGAAACGGCACGGGTGCCGGCCGGCCTGAAGCCTCCGAAAGGATCAATGATCGGCGTCCCGTTCGAGCCGCGCGACGTCGTACGCGTCGGCATCGTCGGGCTCGGCAACCGCGGCTCCGGCATGGCCGAGCTGTGGGCCTCGCACCCCGACGTGCGGGTCACGGCGATCTGCGACTCGCGACCCGAACGCGTCGAGCAGGTGGCAGCGGAGCTGCGCGCGATGGGCCAGGACCCGGTGACCTACGTCGGTGGTGACCCGAGCTACGACTCGGCGCTCGCAGCCTCGGAGCGGGCGCTCAACGACCAGGACGCCGACCTGCCGTACACCGAGCTCTGCGCTCGCGACGACATCGACTTCGTCTACTCGCCGACCCCGTGGGAGTGGCACTTCCCGGTGGCGATGGAGGCGATGCGGCACGGCAAGCACGTCGGCACCGAGATGCCGCTGTCGATGGAGCTCGAGCATCTGTGGGCGCTCGTCGCCACGTCCGAACGCACCCGGCGGCACTGCTTCATGATGGAGCAGATCGTCTACTCGCAGAACGAGATGCGGATCCTGCGGATGGCGCACGAGGGCAAGTTCGGCGAGCTGCTGCACGGCGCCGGCGCCTACAACCACGACATCCGCGGCCTGATGTTCGGGCTCGAAGGGTCCTACTACCCGTCCAACTGGCGGCGGCTGTGGCACACCCGCCGCGACGGCAGCTTCTATCCGATGCACGGCCTGGCGCCGATCGCCGCCTGCATGGACATCAACCGCGGTGACCGGTTCGCCAGCCTGGTGTCGAGCAGCACACCGCCCAGAGGTCTGGCCCTCTACCGCGAGGAGCACGCGCCGCCGGACCACGACAGCTGGGGCGAGGAGTACGTCAAGGGCGACCGCAACATCACCCTGGTCGAGACCGAGATGGGCCGGCTGATCCGGGTCGAGCACGACGTGTCGCACCCGCATCCGTACAGCCGGCTGAACCACCTGGCCGGCACCCGCGGGATCTTCGAGGACTTCGCTGGCGGTCCTGGAACCGGCGGCGACGGCACCCGGATCTACCTCGAGCCCGACCACTCGGGCCATCGATGGGGCAGCTTCAGCGCGTACGCCGACTACGACCACTGGATGTGGAAGTTCCCGGACGACCCGGGGACGGGTCACGGGGGCTCGGACTCGAAGGAGGTCTGGCGCTTCGTCCAGATGATGAAGCTCGGCCTGGTCCCCGACCATGACGTCTATGACGGCGCGACCTGGACCGTCGTCAATCCGCTCAGCACGAAGTCGCTCGAGCGCCACGGCGCCCCGGTCAAGATCCCCGACTTCACCGGCGGCCACTGGCAGCAGTATCGCGACGGTATCGACTCGCCGCGGCCGGCCGAGGCGGCGACCGGAGCGGTCGCATGAGAGGCCGCGAACGCACGACACTACGAGTCATGGTCGCCAGCGCGGCGTTCGGTGGGCTGCTCCTCGCAGGTCTCGCCGGCGCGGTCCAGTCGGCGCCGGCGGCACCCGCCGACGCCGAGTCGGACGCGGCCCCAGCAGCGCCGTCGGTCATCCCGGCCCCGGTGTCGATGACGACCTCCCCGAACGGCTTCCGGATCGGTCCCGACACGGCGATCGTCGTCCGTGGCCCGGAGCGGGCGGTCGCCGTGGGAGAGTTCCTCGCCGACCTGCTTCGACCGTCGACCGGCTATGCCCTGCCGGTCCAGACGCAGCCGGCTGCCAAGGCCATCGCGCTGCACGTCACGTCTGACGGCGAGCTGACCGGCGAGGCCTATGAGCTCGACGTCGCACCGGGCGTCGTGGCGCTCCGGGCGGGGACGCCAGAGGGCCTGTTCCGAGCCGTGCAGACGCTGCGACAGCTCCTCCCGGCGAAGGTCGAGCACGACAGCGTGCAGCCCGGCCCGTGGCAGGTTCCCGGCACGCACATCGCCGACGCGCCCCGCTACGAGTGGCGCGGCGCGCATCTCGACGTCGCCCGGCACTTCATGTCCGTCGACGAGGTGAAGCGCTACATCGACCTGCTCACGCTCTACAAGATCAACCGCTTCCACATGCACCTGTCCGACGACCAGGGCTGGCGGATCCAGATCAACAGCTGGCCCGACCTCACACGGATCGGCGGCGGCAGCGAGGTCGGTGGCGGAGCCGGCGGCTTCTACACCAAGGACGACTATCGCGAGATCGTCGACTACGCCGCGGACAGGTTCATCACCCTCGTACCCGAGATCGACATGCCCGGCCACACCGACGCCGCCGAGACGTCGTACCCGGTGCTCAACTCCTGCCGGCCCGACAACCTGCCGTCGCACCGGCTGCTCGAGGGCTGGGAGGACGAGCCCTACTACACCGGAACGGGCGTCGGCTTCAGCGCCCTGTGCGTACACGATCCGGTGACGTACGAGTTCGTCGACGACGTCGTCCGCGAGCTGGCGGCGATGACGCCGGGACCGTACATCCACGTCGGAGGTGACGAGGCGCATTCGACGTCCGACGAGGACTACATCACGTTCATGGACCGGGTCCGCGACATCGTGGCCGCTCACGGCAAGACCCTGATGGGCTGGGCCGAGGTCGCCCAGGCCAACCCGCTGCCCGGCTCGATCGCCCAGAACTGGAGCACGGCGACCGGCAACGGGTCCGGCGGCAACCTGGCCCGATCGGCCGTGGCGAAGGACATGAAGGTCGTCATGTCGCCGGCCAACCGGCTCTACGTCGACATGAAGTACGCACCCGGAGTCCCGCCGAACCTGGGGCTGTCCTGGGCCGGCTTCGTGGAGGTCCAGCGGTCGTACGACTGGAACCCGGGCGCTCATCTGACCGGCGTCACCGACAGCCACATCCTCGGCGTCGAGGCGCCGCTGTGGAGCGAGACGGTGACCAACATCGACGAGGCGGAAGTGCTGGCCTACCCACGGCTGGCCGGCGCCGCGGAGATCGGCTGGACACCGCAGTCCGGCCGGGTCTGGGAGGAATACCGCGTGCGGCTCGCTGGCCAGGCCGAGCGCTGGGACATCCTCGGCGTCGACTTCTACCGCTCTCCGCAGGTGCCTTGGCCGGCGTCCTGACGGATCCGGGAGCGGAGCTCCTGGCATAACCGTCGGTCATCGGACACCGGGTGGGCTCGCAAGCCCACCCGGTGTCCGGCCGACCTAGCCGCAACCGGTCCCTACCACCGCAAGGGAGTGTTGATGAGGGGCAAGATCAGTTCAACGAGATGGGCAGCGCTATGGGTGACGGTGGCCGCGCTCGGAGCGACCGTCCTGTTCGGGCCGGCGTCGTCCGCGCAGCAGCCGGTGGACCCCGGGCCGCCGCTCGACGCGAGGGAGGGCTTCTTGCGCGCCAAGCTGGCCCACATGACGCTCGAGGAGAAGGTCGGCCAGTTGTTCTTCACGTTCGTGAAGGGACGGCACGCCGACGACACGAGCGGGGCGGCGGACAACCAGGCCAACTACGGCGTCGACACGCCCGGCGAAGTCGTGCAGAAGTACCACCTCGGCGGTGTGACGTATTACGACGCTCCACGGGCGCAGAATGTCGCGAACCCGACGCAGCTCAACGCATTCAGCAACTCGCTGCAGGAAGCCGCACTCGAGTCCGGTGCGGGCATTCCACTGAGCCTCACCATCGACCAGGAGACCGGCATCGTCGCCCGGATGCGGGCGCCCGCCACCGACTTCCCCGGCATGATGGCGCTCGGCGCGACCCGCTCGGAGGAGCTCACCGACAAGGTGTGGACCATCGTCGGCCAAGAGCTCGATGCCGTGGGCGTCAACTGGGACTTCGCGCCGGTGCTCGACACCAACACCAACCCGGCGAACCCGGTGATCGGGCTCCGCTCGCTCGGCGAGGATCCGGAGCTGGTCGCTGACTTGGGCGAGACGGCGGTGGAGGCACTCCAGGAGACCGGGGTGATGGGCACGGTCAAGCACTTCCCGGGGCACGGCGACACCGATGTGGACTCGCACTTCGGTCTCCCGCTGGTGGACTATGACCGCGACACCTTGATGAACGTCCACGTCAACCCGTTCAAGCGGGCGATCGACGCCGGAACCGACGCCGTCATGACCGCGCACATGGTGGTCGAGGCGATCGACCCCGACCTCCCGTCGACCCTCTCGCATGCGCTGCTCACCGGCGTACTCCGGGAGGAGCTCGGGTTCGACGGGTTGATCGTCACCGACGCCCTCGAAATGGGTGCGCTGGCGCCGTTCTGGTCGCAACGAGAGATCGCCGTCATGGCCCTGGAGGCCGGCGCCGACGTGCTCCTCCTCCCGAGTGACCTGGACGAGGCCATCGACGGCGTCATGGATGCCGTCGAGTCCGGCCGGATCAAGGAGAAGCGGATCAACCAGTCGGTGCTGCGAATCCTGGGAGCCAAGTACGACCGCGGGCTGTTCCATGACCCGTTCGCCGACCCCGCGAAGGTCGACCAGGTCGTCGGGACTGCGGAGCACCTGGCGGTGGCCGACCAGGTGGCGCGTACGGCGACGACGCTGATCCGCAACGACGCGAGTCTCCTGCCGGCCGACGTATCCCAGGACGTCGCGGTCGTCGGCCCGGCGGCATCCGCCGACACCGAGAACCGGTTGCGGGAGCTGGGCGTCAATGTGACTCGGGTGCCGGTCAGCACTACGCCGACCGCCTCCGAGCGGAGTGCGGCGGTGGCCGCCGCGGGCAACGCCGACCTGGCGCTGGTCACGACGACGAACGCCCGGGGCAACGCCGGCCAGCGGCAGTTGGTCGCCGAGGTCGCCGGCACCGGAACACCGACGGTCGCCGCCGCGATTTCGCTGCCCTACGACGCCGGCTTCGTGCCGGAGGCCGACGCCGTGCTGACGACGTACGGCAGCCGGCCGGTGTCGATGCGGGCGCTGGCCGACGTACTCGTGGGCTCGGCCGCCCCTGGCGGTCGGCTGCCGGTGACGGTGCACGGACCCGACGGCACCGTGGCCTACCCCTACGGCCACGGGCTCGACTACTGATGGCTGGCCTCGTCGAGAGGCCGCGACGGGCGACGGCGGCTGCGGCCGTCGTCGCCGGCGCGGTCGGGCTTCTCGTGGCCCCGGGCGAGCCCGATCCCGAGTCGGCACCGCCGCCGGTCTGCCGTGGCGTCGCGGCGTCCATCGTCGGCCAGATGTCGCTGCGAGAGCGCGTCGGGCAGTTGCTGATGGGTCAGCCGGCGCGATCGGGGGCGCTTCCCGACGAGGCGGCCCGGTCGCAGATCCAGGACTACGGCATCGGATCATTCATCACCCAGAACAGCGTGCCCCGCACTCCCGACGGTGCGGCCGGGTTCCACAACCAGATGCAGGCGTGGGCCGAGGACACACCGTCCGGCGTCCCGCTGTTCATCGGCATGGACCTGGAGAACGGCACTGTCCAGCAGATCCCCGCCGCGTCCGGTCACCCCTATCCGATGGGCTTCGGCGCCATCGGTGACCCGTCCGCCACTGCCGCGGCCGCCCGGACCGCGGGCGCCCAGGCGGAGGCGATCGGAGTCAACTGGAGCTTCGGCCCGGTCGCCGACCTCAACACCAACCCGGCGAACCCGGTCATCGGCGTACGCAGCTTCGGCGCCGACGAGCAGGCGATCGCTCCGCACACGGCGAGCTATGCCGCCAGCCTTCAAGCCGCCGGCGTACTGTCCGCCGCCAAGCATTTCCCCGGACACGGTGACACCGAGACCGACTCGCACACCGGTCTGCCGACGGTCGACTACGACCGAGCCACGCTGGATCGGCACCTCGCGCCCTTCCAGTCCGCCTTCGACGCCGGTGGCAAGGGCGCGATGACCGCCCACGTCGTCATCGAGTCGGTCGACCCGGACTTCCCGGCCACCTTGTCCAAGAAGGTGCTCACCGGCGTGCTGCGCGACGAGATGGGCTTCGACGGCGTCGTCGTCACCGACTCGATGGCGATGGACGCGATCCGCGACACCTGGGGTCTGCACGAGGCCACGGCGATGGCCATCGAGGCCGGGGCCGACGTCGTCATGGTGCAAGGCGACGCCCGGCCGGTCTCTGACTTCCTCGTCGATGCCGTCGCGTCCCGTGACCTCTCGGCCGGGCGGGTGCGTGAGTCGGCGACCCGGGTGGTGCGGGTCAAGTGCGAGATGGGTCTGTGGCGCAACCGCTACGCCGATCCGTCGGCGGCCCTCGCCGTCGTCGGTACGCCAGAGGCGCGTGAACAGGGGCTCGACCAAGCAGTCCGGAGCGTGACCCTGCTCGACAACGACGGCGGTGCCTTCCCGATCACGCGCGATGAGCGGGTCCTCGTCGCCGGTCGCGACGCCGCCCGGGTGGCCGACCGGCTGACCGAGCTGGGCGCCGCCGACGTCACGACCCTGGCGACGCCGCAATCGCCGTCGGCGACCGACCGGCAGCAGGCGGCCTCGCTCGCCGCCGAGCGCGATGTCGCCGTGGTCACGACCTTCACGTCCGGCGCACCGAACACCGCTCAGGCGCAGTTGCTGAACGACGTGGCGGCGACGGGGACGCCGACCGTCGCGGTCTCGCTCGGCCTGCCCTACGACCTGGCCGGACACGATGCGGCCGACGCCCGCCTGGCCACGTACGCGCAGAACGTCAACCGGGTGGGATCCCCCGAGGTCTACCAGGCCATTGCGACCGTCCTGCTCGGCGACCGCCCCGCGACCGGCCGGCTGCCGGTGCCGGTGGGTGAGTTCCCCATCGGCCACGGAGCCGGCTAACCGCCCCACGCCATCCCGCCCGACCGAGACCCACCCGAGGTGCCCGCCCATGAGGACCGTCAGCCACAACCTGCGGCGGCTTGTCGCCGCCTTGCTGGGGATTGCTCTGCTCGCACAAGTGCTGCTGGCGATCACGGCGACCGCCGCCAGTCCGGTCCCGGCTGCGGCGGTTGCGCCGTCGGCCGCACCCCCTACGCCGACCGTCTCGCCCCAGCCGCAACACCTCGCGGCCAACGGCGAACGGCAGTTCGCTCTGAGTGGCAAGCGAGTACGGATCGTCGTCGACGACACAGTGGACCAGCCGACCCGCGACCTGATCCGGGGCATCTTCGACGGCGCCGGCGCTGATCGGATCGAAGTGGTGACGTCGTCCGAGCCGACCGCGGGTCACGCTCCGGTGACCGTACGGGTCGGTTCGGTCGACACGCCGGACATCGCCGAGGCGCTGGCCGACGCGGGTGCCGACGTGCCGGCTGACCTGCGGGCCGAGGGATACGCCCTCGCCACGACGGGCAATCCGATGGCCACAGTGGTGCTCGGCGGGGTCGACGCCGCGGGCACCTTCTACGCCGCCCAGACCCTGCGGCAGCTCGTCTACCCGAAGGGCGACGCCTTCTGGCTCCCGGGCGTCGAGGTCGTCGATTGGCCGTCGATGCCGCTG
>JALDXR010000583.1:0-2818 GCA_032154865.1 Nocardioidaceae bacterium | reverse complement strand
CCGAGCACTCGGCGCCGCACTCCATCGGCGCCGCCGCCAGGACGGTCGACTCCACGGTCGCCTGCGTCTGTGTGGTGAGCTTCTTGGCCGCGTTGGGGAAGACGTTGAGGAACTCCTCCGCATAGGAGTCGGTCATCAGCGCCCGTTCGGACTCCAGCTCCCGCTCGAGCGTGTCGTAGCGGAACGAGAGCAGGGCCTCGGCCGCCTGGCCGGCCGGGGCGACCGCGTCGTCTCGCGCGGCCGCGTCGAGATCGTCGGCGCGCCACTCGCTGACGCCGAGCCAGCCGACAAGCCCGGCTGCGACCACCGCAAGCACACACAACGGGACGAACCAGGCCAGCGTCGGCCGATCCGGCCGCCAGCCCGTTGGGCGCTCAGGATCGCGAGGAGCGGGCGGCCCGCTGCCCTTCGGCGCCGACTTCGGCTCCGGTTGCTCGGCCGGGCGCGACCGCTCACCGGCGATGCGCCGCCGCCGTACCGAGGTCGGGGTCTGCTCGGTCGTCATCGGCGTCTCACTGTCCGGACAGCCCCGCTCCGGAGTCGGTGGTGGAGAAGATGCCGCTGTCGCCGAGCTCGGTGTGGCTGTCGACCAGCCACTCACCGTCGATCTGGACCAGCTCGATCTCCCACCGCGGGAAGTACGTGCGCTTGATCCGGGTCGAGTCGAACTGTGCGTCGCCGGTCACCATGACGGTCGCGGAGTCGTTGTCCAGCGTCTCGATCGCCGCCTGCCGTACGGTGCCGTTCGCTCGAGCCCCGATGTCGGCGAAGCCCTTGGCGATCTGCTGCATCGTGGCGTCGAACGTCTTGCGGTTCTGGTCTGTCATGAGCGGGTGCACCCGCGCCTTGTAGTCGGCCACGTTGGTGAAGTCGTAGGTGTTCGCCTCGACGAAGTACTGATCGGCCACGCCGACCAGCTCGCCGCGCAACTCGGCGTCGTCAGCCGGGCTCCCCCCTGGCGAGTCGTTCTGGGCGAGCCAGACGATGCCGCCGACGCTGGCGATCAACAGGAGACAAGCCAGCGTGACGAGAGCCGTGAACCACATCGGAGCCTCCTTCTGGTCCTGCGGGGTCGCGGTCATCGCGCCATCATTCCACCGGTGAACAACCAGGCCCCCGCGGCCGATCCGGTCAGGCCGCGGGCGCCGACGTCGGCCCGGCGCTCGACGGTCGAGGCATCGGCCGGCCGGACCGTCCCGGTGGCCCGGTCGTAGCTGCCGACGACCGGCGCGGACCGGTCGTAATACGGCGAGTTCTGCGCCCCGCGCGCGTTGCCCTGCGACTGCGGGATGGTGCAGCGCGCCGCAGTGTTGAACGGCTCCTCCGAGCGATCGTGGGGGTTGCGCTGGGTCGTGCCTTCGTAGCCCCTGGTGCAGTTGTGCGGATCAGTGGTGAGTACGAGGCCGAAGTGCGCATCGTAGAGCCCGTCGCCGTTGTCCTTGTCGACCACGGCGTAGCCGCCCTCGACCGGATAGGGATAGACCTCGAGGATCATCTCGAGCCCGTCCAGTCGCGCTGTGACGACCCGGTTGCTGGTGATGACGTTGTTGAGCAGCCGGCCGATCGCGCCGGAGTTGTCGGCGACGAACTGGCGTACGACGTCCGCGGTCAGGCTCCCCTCGTCGATCAGCTCGCGAAAGTCGGCGTCGCTGGCCACCAGGGTGTCGGACAGCAGCCGCAGGTCGTGGACGAAGGATCTGATGTGGCCGGCCGAGTCGAGCTGGGTCTGCAGGACGGTCCGCGAGTCCCGGATCAGGGCGGCGGTGACGTCGAAGTTGGCGTCGGCCGCCTCGATGAACGCGTTGGACGTGTCGATGATCCGGCTCAGATCGTCGCCGGCGCCCTCGAACGCGTCGCCGCTCTCGGCGATCGTCGTCCGGAGGTTGTCCTGGTCGACCGACCGCACCAGCGAGTCGATGTCGATCAGGAGCTTGGTCGTCGGGATCGGGATCCGGGTGTCCTCGAGGGCGATCGACGAACCGTCCTCGAGGTACGGCCGGTCGATGGTGCGCGGTTGCAGGTCGACGTACTGCTCTCCGACCGCGGAACGGTTCGCGACCACCGCGATCGTGTCGGAGGGGATCTGGTCGTTGCTGTCGTCGATCTCGAGCTCGACCTCGACACCGTCGTCGGTGAGGCTGAGATCGGAGACGCGGCCGACCCCGACGCCGCGATAGGTGACCTCGGCGCCGACGAAGATGCCGCCGGAGTCCTGGAAATGGGCGGTCACCTCGTACGAGCGGTCCATGATGACCCGGTCGAGCTTGGCGTAGGTCGCTCCGACATAGCTGACGCCGAGCAGCGTGATCGCCACGAAGACGAGCAGCTGCAGGCGGGTCCGTCGGCTGATCATCGGGTCATCACCGTCCCGAGGAGCAGCCGCGCGACGTCGGGGTCGTAGTCCACCTCGTCGTCGTGGACCAGCAGCTTGGCCGTGTCGAGCGGGCGCATGGCCGAGGCGCCCGGAGCGGCCCGGCACAGACCGAGGGTCTCGCACAGCGACGGCTGGCCGGGGCCACCGGAGTCGGGTGGGTCGCCGCCGCCGGGACCACCACCGGGACCACCGCCGAGGGGTCCGTCGGGACCGCCGAGGGGCCCACCGTCCGGCCCGCCGCCGAGGGGCCCGTCCGGCAGACTCAGCGGACCGTCGGAGTCGGGACTCGGGAGGTCCAAGCCGCCGCCGTCGGATCCGGGTGGGTCGGGGAGCCCCGGCAATCCGGGCAGCTGCGGGAGGTCCGGCAGCGGATCGTCGCCCTGGAGCAGCTGCAGCAGGTGCCGCAGGCTCAGGTCGAGCTGGATGTCGAGGTTGGTGTAGTCG
>JALDXR010000096.1:0-9344 GCA_032154865.1 Nocardioidaceae bacterium | reverse complement strand
GAAGTCGTCCATCGTCGCGTCCCGGCGCACCTCGCCCTCGCGGACGAACGGCGGTCCGTAGACGGCGCCGAACGACATCGCGTCGCCGCCGATGTGGATCGAGTGCTCCGGGTTGCGGGCGGCGACGTCGAACTCGCGCGGTGCCTTCCCGACCTGGTCGAGCACGAACTCCGGATCGAGATAGACCGTGCTGTCCTCGACCTTCTGCCCCGCCGCCCGGAACAGCTCGAGGGCCCGGTCGGACACGAACTCCACGCCGACCTCGGTGAGGAGTCGCCGCCACCCGGCGTCCAGCGCCTCCATGGCCGACTCGGACAGCACCTCGTAACGAGGCATCTGATTGCGAAACATCTCGCCTCCCGGCACGCCGTCACGGGCCTGGCTTGACCGGCCCGACTCGCGAATCCTACCCTCATCATGTGGGAGACGGGTTCCATACTATGGAACACAGGTCGGGGATACAGGAGTCAGGGATTGAGTAACGGCACGCAGTCGATCGACCGGGCGGCAGAGTTGCTGTCCCTGGTCGTCCATGCCGACGAACCGCCGGCGTTCAGCGACCTCGTCGACGAGACCGGGCTGGCCCGCTCGACGGCCTCACGGGTGCTCAACGCCCTGGAGCGCCATCACCTGCTCGAGCGCGACAACGACGGCGCGTTCCGGCCCGGGCCGATGTTCGCCGCGTACGCCGCTCGGCACGATCCGATCGACGCCTTCGTCCGTACCGCGAAGCCGGTGATGGCCTGGCTCGGTGAGCGCACCGGCGAGACGGTCAACCTCGCGGTGCCACACGGCTCGGCCGTCGTCCAGGTGGCCCAGGTCGACTCGACCTACCTGCTCGGCGCGGTCAACTGGGTCGGCGTCGACGTGCCACCGCACTGCTCCGCCCTGGGCAAGGTGATGTACGCCCACGACGCGCTCCCGCTGCCGGACGATCCCCTCGAACGGCCCACCGACCGCACGGTCGCCGACGTCGCCTCGCTCAAGCGCGAGCTGGCCCGGGTGCGGCGACTCGGCTACGCGGAGACCAACGGCGAGCTCGAGGAGGGCCTGGCCGGGGTCGCCGCGCCGGTCCGTTTCCGCGACGGCCAGGTCCGCGCCGCGCTCGGCATCTCGGGGCCCGATTTCCGACTCGACGAGTCGGCCAAGGATCTCGGCGATCTGCTGGTCGCCGAGTCAGCCCGGCTGTCGCATCTTCTCGGATCGCGCCAGCCACAACTAAGCAACCAGGCAACACACCAACCAGGCACCACCCAAGCCACAAGCGCTTAAGAAACGGAGGGGCAGTCGATGACACCCGACGAGATCCTGCAGGGGCTCTACGACCAGACCCTTGTCGGCAACGGACCGGCAGTGCTCGACCTGACCCGGGCCGGGCTCGACCTCGACATGGGGCCCGAGACGTTGCTCTTCGACGCACTGATCCCGTCGCTCGAGGAGGTCGGTGCGCGCTTCGAACGCGGCGACTTCTTCGTCCCCGAGATGCTGATCGCCGGCAAGGCGATGGCCGGTGCCCTCGAGATCCTGCGCCCCCTGCTGGCCGAGACCGGCGCCGAGTCGGTCGGCACCTTCGTCATGGGCACCGTCAAGGGCGACGTCCATGACATCGGCAAGAACCTCGTCAACATCATGCTCGAGGGCGCCGGGTTCCACGTCATCGACCTCGGTGTCCAGGTCGCACCGGAGAAGTTCGTCGACGCGGTCGCCGAGCATCAGCCGGACATCGTCGGTTTCTCCGCGTTCCTCACGACGACCATGCCGATGTTCAAGGCGAACCTCAACGCGCTGGAGAAGGCCGGACTGCGCCACAGCGTGATCGTCATGGTGGGCGGCGCCCCCGTGACCCAGGAGTACGCCGACGCCGTCGGTGCCGACGCGTACGCTCCGGACGCGTCCGCGACGGTCAAGCTGGCCAAGTCCCTCGTCCAGCAGCGGCGCGCCGCCGTACCCGCCTGAGGCCGCGCATGCACACGATCCTGCGCTCAGCCACGAAGCAGGTCACGATCGGCGCCGGGCAGCCCTTCTGCGTGATCGGCGAGCGGATCAACCCGACCGGCCGCAAGATCTTCCAGGAGCAGTTGCGGGCCGGCGACCTGTCCGCGATCGAGCGCGACGTCGACGCTCAGGTCGCCGGCGGCGCCGACGTGCTCGACGTCAACATGGGAGTGCCGCTGACCGACGAGCCGGACCTCCTCGCGCGGGCGATCAAGCTCGTGCAGAGCAAGACCGACCTCCCGATCTGCATCGACTCCTCGGTCGTCGAGGCGATCGAGGCCGGGCTGCAGGCGTACGAGGGCCGGGCGCTCGTCAACAGCGTGACCGCGGAGGACGACCGGCTCGCGGCGATCCTGCCGCTGGTCAAGAAGCACGACGCTGCCGTCATCGCGCTGCCCAACGACGAGGACGAGATCCCGATGGAGGCCGACAAGCGGCTACGGCTGGTCGACAAGATCGTCGAGGTCGCGACGACGGAGTACGGCATCGCGACGGCCGACATCGTGATCGATCCGCTCGCGATGCCGATCGGCGCCGACGCCACGGTCGTCCGTAGCTTCATCGAGACTACGGCGGGGATCCGGGACCGGCACGGGCTCAACACCACCTGTGGCGCGTCCAACGTCTCGTTCGGCATGCCGGGCCGGCATCAGCTCGGTGCGGCCTTCCTGCCGATGGCGATGGGCGCCGGCCTCACCAGCGCGATCCTGGATGCTCGTACGCCCGAGATCGTCGAGGCGGTCCGGGCCGGCGACGTCCTGCTCGGCTCGGACGAGTGGGGCATGTCGTGGATCGCGGCCTACCGGGCGAAGCAGGGGCCATGACCGAGGGCACGGGTCGGGTCAGGCTGCACTTCGCGCCGGCCGATCGCGAGGTCCGGGTGCCGCCGGGCGTGAGCGTCTTCGAGGCGGCCAGCTGGAACGGCATCGCGATCGACTCGACCTGTGGCGGCCACGGCACCTGCAAGAAGTGCAAGGTGCGGCTGCTGAGTGGCGAGGCCCCGGTGAACCCGCTCGACGAGCGGGCCTTCGACGCCGCGCAGCTCGCGTCCGGCTGGCGGCTGGCCTGCCTCGTGTCGACCCACGAAGACCTCGACGTCGAGGTGCCGCCGCTGGTGACGCGGCCGAAGGCGGCGACGGTCGGCGCCGGACGCCAGGTGATCTTGCGACCGGCGATCCAGAAGCGCTACGTCGAGCTCGCCGAGCCGAGCCTGTCGGACCAGACCCCGGACCTCGAACGGCTGCTCGGCGCGATCGATGACCTGGAGCCGCGGGTACATCTGCACGCCCTGCGCCGGCTCCCTTCGGTGCTGCGTACGAGCGACTTCAAGGTCACCGCCGTCGTCGTCGACGACCTGCTGGTCGACGTCGAGCCTGGTGACACGACCGGGCGCCGCTATGCCCTGGCGTTCGACCTCGGGACGACGACGGTCGTCGCGACGCTGGTCGACGTCGACACCGGCACACCGGCCGCGATCGCGTCGATGCTCAACAAGCAACAGCCCTTCGGCGGCGACGTCATCACCCGGATCAGCGCGACGATGATGGACCCGGAGGCGCTCGGCCGGCTGCGCCAGCTCGCCCAGGAGACCCTGGCCGAGCTGACCGCGAACGTCTGCGCCGAGGCGGCCGTCGATCCGCACGAGATCTACGAGGTGGCCCTCGCCGGCAACGCCACGATGACGTCGCTGGTGCTGGGCATCGACCCGGAGCCGCTGGGAGTGGCGCCGTTCATTCTGCCGACGGCCGCGCCGTACGGACTGACCGCCGAGGATCTCGGGCTCGACGTGCATCCGGCGGCGCCGGCCGTTGTGCTACCCGCACTCGGCGCGTACGTCGGCGGCGACATCGTCGCGGGCATGCTCGCCTCCGGCATGGACCGCGACAAGCGCATTCGGCTGTTCGTCGACGTCGGCACCAACTGCGAGATCGTGCTGGGCGACGGCGACCGCATCCTCGCCACGGCGGCTCCGGCCGGACCGGCCTTCGAAGGCGGAGCGATCCGATGCGGGATGCGCGCGGCCGACGGCGCGATCGAGGTGGTGCGCATCACCGACGAGGACGTCGATCTCGAGGTGATCGGCGACGTCGAGCCCGCCGGACTGTGCGGCTCCGGCCTGGTCGACGCGGTGGCCGAGCTGGTCCGGGTGGGTCTGGTCGACGCGAGCGGGCGGTTCGTCACCGACGACCAAGCGCATGCGATGGCGCCGAAGCTCGCGGGCCGGCTCACCGAGATCAACGGCGAGCGATCCTTCGTGCTGCGTTGGCAGGGCATCGAAGGCGACCCGAGCGGCGCGGTGTACCTGTCGCAGCGCGACATCCGCGAGCTGCAGTTCGCCAAGGCCGCGATCTCGACCGGGTGGTCGCTGCTGCTGGAGGAGTTCGGCGTCGAGCCGCGCGAGGTACAGCAGGTGCTGCTCGCGGGGTCGTTCGGGTCGTACCTCTCACCGGCGAGCGCGGTCCGGATCGGGCTGGTGCCGCCGTTGGCGGTGCTGCGCATCGTCAGTGCCGGCAACGTCGCCGGCGAGGGCGCCAAGATGACCCTGCTGAGCATGCAGGAGCGAGCCGGTGCGGACGCGTTGCTGGAGGAGGTGCACTATGTCGAGCTCTCTGACCGTTCGGACTTCAACGACCGATTCGTCGAGCAACTCAGCTTCCCCACCGACTGAGCGGGTGACGATCATCGCCTGCGGCGCACTGGCCCAGCCGGTCGCGGCGATCGTGGCCCGGCGCGAGTGGGCCGCCGACGTGCACCCCCTGCCACCGGCACTCCACAACCGTCCCGAGCGGATCGCCGCCGAGGTGGAGGCGCTGGCCGACACCGTGTCGAGCGGCGGGCCGGTGGTCGTCGGGTACGCCGACTGCGGCACCTACGGGGCCCTCGACGAGCTGTGCGCGCGACGCGGCTGGCGTCGGCTGCCCGGGCTGCACTGCTACGACGTCTACGGCGGGGCCGACCGGCTGCGGAGAATGTTCGAGCGGCAGCCCGGCACGTACATCCTCACCGACTTCCTCGTCCGCGCCTTCGACCGTCTCGTCGTCGCCGAACTCGGCCTGGATCGCCATCCGGAGCTGCGCGACGACTACTTCGGCCACTACACCCGCGTGGTGTGGCTCGCCCAGCAGCCCGATGCCGAGCTGCGCCGGCTCGCCGCCCGGGCCGCCGAGACCCTCGGACTCCCCCTCACCGAGCTCGACGTGGGCGACGACCGCCTCGAACACGCCCTGGACAGCGTGATCCGCTAGCCCGCGACCTTCGATCCGTCCAGCGTGGCGAGCAGTCGCCGGCGCCAGGCCTCGGTCTCGGCGATCTGGTTGAACGTGAAGACGTGCAGCCCCTGCACCAGCGACGCCGGATCCGCGACCGTGCCGGAGATCCGGTCCAGGAAGCGATCCGGGTTGTAGCCGCCGGGCGCCGCGATCCGTGCGAACGACGACCGATGCTTCGACAGGAACCGGGTCGACTCGCCGACGCCGATCTTGGCCGCCATCGTCAGCAGCTTCGTACGCTCGACCGGGCCCGGCAGCCCGATGAACAGCGGGAGCGTCACCCCACGCGTACGCAGTCGCGCCACCCACCGACGGGTAACGCCCGCGTCGAAGCACAGGTTGCTCACGATGTAGGTCGCATGGCGGCGTTTGTCCCACATGGCCTGGACCGTGACGTCGTCGTGCAGGGTCGGATGCGCCTGGGGGTAGCCGGTGACCCCGACATGGGTGAACGGCCGGTCCATCTCGGTCAGGTCCTCGAGCAGATCCACCGCTCCCTGATAGTCACCGGCCGGCGGGTCGGCGTCACCGGCCGGGACGAAGACGTTGTCGATGCCGGCGCCGACGAGGCGGTCGGCGATCTCGGCGAGCTCGGCCCGGCCGCTCACCATCCGGGCGGCCAGGTGCGGCACGACGTAGTAGCCCTGCTCGGCCAGTCGCTCCGCGAGGTCGAGCGTGGCCGGCAGGCCCTTGCGCGGGGACGAGGTGATCGTGATCGTGTGGCCGACCGGCACATGCTCGGCGATGGCTGCCTCGGCCTTCTCGGTCGGCAGCACCTCGTACCGCGCGTCGCGGACCAGGGTATGAAGGGCACGAAGGCGAGCCTTGTTGCGCATGGCAAAACCCATTTCATGATGCGCATCGAGACGACGACAGAGTAGCCCCTGCGGCGATGCCAGTCGAGACGCCACGGTGGGTAGCATCACCCTTCATGCAGCAAGAGACCGTGACGACGAAGGCTCCGCCGGTCGCCGTCACGGCCGGTTCGCGACCGCCCTGGCGATGGATCGCGGTCGGCGTCTACGTCGGCGTGCTCGTCATCTGGTTGTTCCGGGTCGGGCTTCCCACCGACCCGATCGCGATCTTCGGCTGGCTGTGGCTGCTCACGATCGCCTGGAACGTGGAAGCGCCGCTGCACCAGCACCTGTACTTCGTCCGTGACTGGTGGCCGGCGCTGGCACTCCTGCTGGGCTACATGTACAGCCGCGGTCTCGCCGACAACCTCGGGGCCTCGGTCCATGTCACGTCGGCGATCCGGTTCGACGAGTGGCTGTTCGGCGGCACGCTGCCGACCGCCGCGCTGCAGGACGCGTGGTGCGGCGCCCCGTGTACGTGGAGCTCGCACGGCGCGTGGTACGACACGGTCTTCGCCACGACGTACTACTCGCACTTCGTCGTCGGGCTGAGCGTCGCCGTGGCGCTATGGCTGCGCAGCCGGGACACCTGGCTGCCGTACATGCGTCGCTACATCGGCCTGAATCTGCTCGGACTGGCGGGCTACATCGCGTACCCGCTCGCGCCGCCGTGGTGGGCCAGCGAGCACGGCTTCCTCTCCGAGCCGGTCGAGCGGATCACGTCGCGGGGCTGGGACGCGGTCGGGCTGCAGAGCCAGCGATTCGATCTCGGCCCGGACATGCTCGTCGGCAACCCGGTCGCGGCGATGCCGTCACTGCACACCGCGGTGGCGACGCTGGTGGCGTTGTACGGGATCACCCGGCTACGCCATCCGGCGCGCTGGCTGCTGCTGCTCTACCCGGCGATGATGTCGGTGACGCTGGTCTACACCGGCGAGCACTACGTCCTCGACGTGCTCGCGGGGTACGTCGCCGCCGGGGTCGTCATGGTCGCCGCGTCGGCGTGGGAGCGGTGGCGGGCTGCCGATCGGTTGCCAGCGAAAACGCCAGCAGGCTGAGCCCGGCCGCGGCGAGGCCGACGCCGACCCACGACGGTGCGGTGTAGCCCCAGCCGGCCGCGATCACCAGACCGCCGAGCCAGGCACCGAGTGCGTTCGCGGCGTTGAGTGCCGCGTGGTTCGCCGCGGCCGCGAGCGTCTGGGCGTGCTCGGCCACGTCCATCAGCCGGACCTGCAGACCCAGCACCAGGACCGAAGCGGCGACCGCGGACAGGAAGAGCGCGATCGAGGCCGTGACCGCGTTGTGCGCGGCGACCGTGAAGAGGGCCAGCAGGCCACCCATCGCGATCAGGCTGCCGACCAGCGACCGCCGCACCGACTTGTCGACCAGCCGGCCGCCGAGGACGATGCCGGCGACCATGCCGAGGCCGTACGACGCCAGGATGATCGGCATCCACTTCGCGTCCAGGCCGGCGAGGTCGGTCATCGTGGGAGCGATGTAGCTGTACATCGCGAACATGCCGCCGAATCCCACGGTCCCGACGCCGAGCGTCAACCACACCTGGCGCTG
Source organism: Nocardioidaceae bacterium (assembly GCA_032154865.1). Taxonomy (GTDB): domain Bacteria; phylum Actinomycetota; class Actinomycetes; order Propionibacteriales; family Nocardioidaceae; genus DATFRX01. Next base: position 1,657 of record JALDXR010000096.1, on the reverse strand, counting down.
CCGCAGCGCACTGAGCTCGCGGCGAGCGGTCGCGTCCAGACAGGGCGGCTGATGCGGCACCCAGGCGAGCAGCGCGACCGTCGTCACGACGCCGATCAGCGCGATCGCGACGTACGCACTGCGCCAGCCGGCCTGCTGACCGAACCAGGTCGCGGCCGGCACGCCGACGACGTTCGCGATCGGGAGGCCGAGCATCGAGCCGGCGATGGCGCGGGCCCGCCTGGCCTCTGCCACGAGCGACGCCGCCACGAGCGCCGCGACGCCGAAGTAGGCCCCGTGGGGCAGCCCGGCGACGAACCGAGCCGCGATCAGCCCGAACTCCCCCTGCGCCGCGGCGGTCGCCAGGTTGCCGATCCCGAACAGGACCATCAGACCCATCAGCATGGCCCGGCGCGGCAGCTTGGCGCCGACCACCGCGATGAGCGGGGCGCCGACGACGACACCGAGCGCGTACGCCGAGATCGCGTGGCCGGCCGTCGGGATCGACAGACCCAGTCCGTCGGCGATGTCCGGCAGCAGGCCCATCGTGACGAACTCGGTGGTCCCGATCGCGAAGCCGCCGAGCCCCAGGGCCGCAATCGCGATGTTCACGCGGGTACGCGACATCGAGGCGACCTGCTCGCGGGTCTCGGTCACTGCGCCTCCTCCGTCGCTTCGCCCGGCCAGTCTGCAAGATCCCGCAGCGACACACCCAGTCACGACCCGACTAGGGTGGCCAGCCGTGTCCGTCTCGTCATCGTCACCGGCGTCATCGTCAGCGGCATCGACAGTCTCCGGCTGGGAGCCGAAACCGCCGCCGCTGAGTACGCCGTGGACCGCTGACGTCGGCCCCGGCAACGCCCTGCCGGAGTATCCCCGACCGCAGCTGACCCGGCCCCGGTGGATGAACCTGAACGGCGTCTGGCAGTTCGCCCCGGCGGCAAAGGACGAGCCGCCTCCGATCGGCCGGGACCTCGCCGAGCGGATTCTGGTGCCCTATCCGGTCGAGTCGGCGCTCTCGGGCGTCATGCGGAGCGAGGAGCGGCTGTGGTATCGCCGCAGCTTCCGGGTGCCGTCCGAGTGGCGGATCGGCACCGAGCAGCGGTTGGTGCTCCACTTCGGCGCGGTCGACTACGACGCGAAGGTCTGGGTCAACGGAGTACTCGTCGCGACCCATCGTGGTGGCTACACCGGCTTCGACGCCGACATCACCGACGCTGTGACGTCGGGCGACGGGCCGCACGAACTGCTGGTGCTGGCCGAGGACCTGACCGACGCGACCTGGCAGCCGGTGGGCAAGCAGCGCCGCGAGCCCGACCGCGGCATCTTCTACCAGGGCAGTTCGGGCATCTGGCAGACCGTCTGGATGGAGCCGGTACCGACCGTCCACGTCACGAGGCTCGACATGACCCCCGACCTCGACGCCGAGGCTCTCCGGCTGACCGTACGGGTCTCCGGCGCGACGACCGAGCGGGTGACGGCCGAGGCGCTGGACGGCGAACGCCTCGTCGGCACCGTCACGGGCCCGGCCGATCAGGAGCTCGCGCTGTCAGTACCGAGTCCCGAGCTGTGGTCCCCGGACCGGCCGTTCCTCTACACGCTTGTGGTCCGGGTAGCCGACGGCGAAGGAGGTGGCGAGGGCGATGGCGAACGGGACACCGAGGATGTCGACGAGGTC
>JALDXR010000582.1:0-2823 GCA_032154865.1 Nocardioidaceae bacterium | reverse complement strand
CAGCAGGACTCCGCTTGCGACCGCCAGCCCCGCCGAGGTGGCCGACGACAGCAGCCCGGCGACGACGCCGACGCCCGCTGAGATGACCACTGCAGCCGTGACGAGGGTGATCACGTGGCGCTTCTGGTGGCGCTCGACCAGGCTGCGCCGCTCGCGGTAGATGAAGTAGGGCAGCCCCTTGGCGTCGAGCCAGTGTTCGGCCCGCGCCATCGACTCCGCGCGCTGCTCCGGGGTCATCGTTGGTCGGCCGCGCCGGCGTGGCCGAGGTGGGCGCGGACCTCCTCGACGTCGACGCACATCCGGTCGATCAGGTCCTTGACCGAGTCGAACCGCAGCTGGCCCCGGATCCGCTCGACGAAGGTGACCTCGACGGTGACGCCGTAGAGCTCGAGATCGTCGCGGTCGAGGACGTACGACTCGACCCAGCGGTACGTCTCGTCGAAAGTCGGGTTGGTGCCGACGCTGATCGCCGCCGGCATCGGCTTGCCGTCGTCGATGTCCGACGGCGGCAGGGCACGAAGCCAGCCGGCATAGACGCCGTCGGCGGGGACCGCGGTCAGCCCGGCCGCCGGGACGTTGGCGGTCGGGAAACCGAGGTCGCGACCTCGATGGGCCCCCTCGACGACCTCGCCCACGACCTCGTGTGGCCGGCCCAGCGCGACCGCGGCCGCCGCCACGTCCCCTTCGGCCAGCGCCTGGCGCGCGTACGACGACGACCAGGGGTGCTCTGCACCGGCGAGCGAGAGGGCGTGAGTGGCGAAACCGTACTTCTCGCCGAGGTCGGCCAGCACCTGGGTGTTGCCGGCCGCCTTGGCGCCGAAGCGGAAGTTCTCCCCCACGACGACCGCTACGGCGTGCAGCGCGTCGACCAGCACCCCCTGGACGAACTCCTCCGGCGTCCACGCCGCCAGCTCACGCGTGAACGGGAGGACGAGGACGTCATCGGCGCCGGCCGCACCCAGCAACTCGGCCCGCCGGTCGATCGTGGTCAAAGCAGCCGGCGCCCGCTCGGGAAGCAGGATCTGCATCGGATGTGGATCGAAGGTGACCGCGACGACGGGGACGCCATGGCTCGCCGCCACCTCGCGCGCCCGATCGAGGACGAAACGATGCCCGAGATGGACGCCGTCGAAGTTGCCGACCGTGACCACGCTCGGGCCGAAATCGGCGTCGATGTCGTCGAGAGAGCGCCACACGAGCATGGGAGAAGCCTGCCACCTCCATAAGAACCTTCTCATCCTCGGCTCACCGCGATCTGGATTCTGGGCGCGATCGTGGTGCAATGACCATGATGTGGAAAGCAGCGGCGGCCTTCATCCTGGCCATCGGAGCCGGTGGCTTCGTGGCCGGAGCCGTCCTGGGTGATCCTGGACCGCCGGACGTCGGCGACCCCGTCGTCCTCAACGAGGACGGTCCGGCGAACCAGCCCGGCGGCAGCGCCGATCCCACTGCGCGACCGACCGACGACGACGGCACCGCCGACCAAGGCGGCGGCAACGACGACGACGGTGACGATGACAAGCCCGACACGATCTACCACTCGCCGGACGACCTCGACGACGACAGCGGACGTGGTGGCGGCGACGACGACGTCCGAGACGACAGCAGTGGTCCCGGCAGCGGCCACGACGACTCAGGAGACGACAGCGGAAGCGACGACGACTGAGCAGAGCCGCGGTTCGGTCCTCCGCCGCCCGGTCCCGGTGCGGCTGAGGATCACCGCGGCGGTCGTCGTGCTCGCGGCCCTGGCGCTCGCGGTCGCCGGCTTCGTGGTCTACGCCCTCGAGACGCAGCGGATCGACAACAACATCGAGCAGCAGATCACCCAAGAGGTCGACGAGTTCGAGGCGCTGGCGGCCGACAATCAGGGCCTCGCGCCGGACGTCCTGATCAAAGACGCCCTGCGGACCAACGTGCCTTCCACCGACGAGCTGATCTTCGGCTTCTGGAACGGGGCACCGGAATCGGTGAGCGCCGGGTCGGCGCATCGTGAGCTTGTCGACCGACCCGATCCCGCCCTCGTCGGCACCGTCGAGAGCCTCCTCCCGCAGGGTGGATCCATGAACATCGACACCGAGTTCGGCGACGCGACCGTGGTGGTCAAGCCGGTCCAGTCGGACATCGCGACCGTTGCCGAACCCGCGTTCGTCCTGGTGCATTTCGAGGCTCAGGAACGCGCCGAGCTGACCGATCTGACCCGCACGTACGCGCTGGTCGCGACGGCGGCGCTGGTGGCGCTCGCGCTCGGCGCCTGGAGCCTGTCGGGACGGCTGCTCCGGCCGGTCCGAGAGCTGACGACCACCGCCCGGGAGATCAGCGACACCGACCTCACCCGGCGGATCCCCGCGAGCGGCAACGACGACCTCACCGACCTGACGCTGACGTTCAACGCCATGCTCGACCGGCTCGAGGACGCGTTCGCCGGGCAGCGGGAGTTCCTCAACGACGCCGGACACGAGCTGCGTACTCCGCTGACGATCATCCGCGGGCATCTGGAGCTGCTCGATCCGGACGATCCGGAGGAGGTGGCTTCCACGCGGGCCCTCGTGCTCGACGAGATCGACCGGATGTCCCGCCTGATCGACGAGCTGATCCTGCTGGCCCACAGCCGACGGCCCGACTTCGTACGCCCGGTCCAGCTCGACGTCGGCGAGCTCACCGACGACCTCGCCGACAAGGTCCGCGGCCTCGGTGACCGGGCCTGGGCCGTCGACGAGCGGGCGACGGGCGACGTGATCGTGGACGTGCAGCGGATCACCCAGGCCATCGTGCAGCTCGCCCAGAACGCCGTACGGCACACCGACGAGTCCGACACCATCGCGA
>JALDXR010000095.1:0-9377 GCA_032154865.1 Nocardioidaceae bacterium | reverse complement strand
GGCTCGAGGGTGCCGAGGTCAGTGATGATCTGGCGTGGCCCGGCGCCCGGCAGATCCAGTCGCTTGCGGTCATCGGGGCCTGACCCGAAGCCGACGCTCGTGACGAAAGACAACCGTTCGACGAAGACCCGAGGCGAGTGCCGGACGACGATCAGCACCGAGCCGGCGTGGGCCGCGATCTCCGGAGCGCCGCCGGCGCCGGGCAGTCGGAGCGAGGGGCGGTCCCCGCCACGGTCGATCGACGTCGTGTTGATGTTGGCGAAACGATCGATCTGGGCCGCACCGAGGAATCCGACGTCGCACCGGCCGCCCTGCAGCCAGTAGTTGAAGATCTCGGGTACGGCCACGACCGTGTCCGCGGTCTCGACGAGCTCCCCGTCGCCGATCGAGAGCGGCAGGACATCGGGCTTGGCGCCGATCGTGCCGGACTCGTAGATCAGGACGAGGCCCGGATTGCTCGTACGCCGGGCCAGATTGGCCGCCGTGCTCGGCAGCCCGATGCCCACGAAACAGGTCGTGGCTCCCACCAGGGCCCGGGACGCCGCGACCGTCATCATCTCGTCGGTGCTCCAGCTCATCGGCCCGCTCCCGCCGACTCGAGCACGTGCTCGGTCATCCAGGTCGTGAACGTCTCGCGGTCGCGGCTGATCGCGTCCCACTCCCGATAGAAGGCGTTGTCCCGGGTGGTGTAGCCGAGCGCGTACGACGGATGCGCGCCGCCGGGCACGACCGCGACGGCCGTCACGACCCAGCCCGGCAACAGGATCGCGTCGGAGCGTGGCTCGATCCGGTCGACGATCTCCTCGACGGTCACCAGCACCCGGCTCGCAGCCAGAGCGGCCTCCTTCTGGACGCCGACGATGCCCCACAGCTGGACGTTGCCGTCGTGATCGGCGCGCTGGGCGTGGATCACCGTGACGTCCGGGTTGATCGCCCGTACCGCCGACAGCTCGTCACCTGTGAACGGACAGGTGATGGTGGCGATCGTGTCGGTGCTCGCGGCCAGGTCGTTGCCGCGATAGCCGCGTAACACGGCGAACGGCAGCCGCGACGCGCCCGCAACGTACCGGTTGGCCATCCCGGCATGACTGTGCTCGTCCACCTTCAGCGGCACCGGCCAGCCGTTCTCGACCGCGTCGCGCATCCGATGCAGTGAGCCAACGCCGGGATTGCCGCCCCAGCTGAAGACGAGCTTGCCGGCCACGCCCATGCCGATCATCTGGTCGTAGACCAGATCCGGCGTCATCCGGACCAGCGTGAGATCGCGGCGGGCCTGCCGGATGATCTCGTGGCCGGCCAGCGTCGGGATCAGATGGGTGAACCCTTCGAGGGCCACCGTGTCGCCGTCGTGGATCAGTTCGGCGATCCCCTCGCGGAGCGTCGTGAGCTCGGCCATCGGCCTCCTCCGTCGAGCCGCGGGGCCGGGGCGTCGAACGGTACGAACGCGCCCGGTGCGGCGGCACCTCGTCGTGCCGACAGGACAGCACAGACGCCGAGTCGTGGCGACGCCGCCTCTTTCGCTGAGCGAAACGGGTGCCGCCCGGCTACCGTGTCGAGGAGGAGGAATCATGGATCCGATCAAGGTTCGTCGCCTCAACCACGCGGTGCTGTTCGTGTCTGATCTGGCGCGGGCGGAGGCGTTCTACACCGATGTGCTCGGGATGACCGTCATCTCCCGGATACCGGCGGCGAGTGCGGCGTTCCTGCGGGCCGCCGACAGCGGCAACCACCACGACCTCGGGCTGTTCGGTGTCGGCGCCGACGCGGTTCGGCCGCCCCGCGGCAGCGTCGGGCTCTATCACCTGGCGTGGCAGGTCGACAGCATCCACGACCTACAGCACGCCCGGGAGGCGATGCTGGCCGCCGGTGCGTACACCGGTGAGAGCGACCACGGCGCGTCGAAGAGCGTCTACGGTGCCGATCCGGACGGCAACGAGTTCGAGATCATGTTCCTCGTGCCACGGGAGGACTGGGGTCCCGATCCCGACGCGGCACCGATCCGGCGGCTCGATCTCGACGCCGAGGTCGAGCGGTACGGCTGACGGAAGGGTCACACGATGCAGGGTCGCGACGTCTACGTCGTCGATGCGGTGCGTACGCCGATCGGCAAGCACGCCGGGGCGCTGTCACACGTACGCCCGGACGACCTGGCCGCCACGGCGGTTCGAGCGCTGGTCGACCGCAGCCCGGCCCTCGACCCGGCTCTGGTGGGCGACGTCGTGTTGGGCGATGCCAACGGCGCCGGCGAGGACAATCGCGACGTCGCCCGGATGGCCGTCCTGCTCGCCGGCCTGCCAACGTCCGTACCGGGTTCGACGGTCAACCGGCTCTGCGGCTCCGGACTCGACGCGGTGCTCAGCGCCGCTCGGTCGATCGCGGTCGGCGACATCTCGATCGCCATCGCCGGCGGCGTCGAGTCCATGACCCGCGCCCCGTGGGTGATGCTCAAGCCCGACCGGCCGTTCGCCCACAGCAACAGTCAGCTCTACTCGACGACGCTGGGCTGGCGGATGGTCAACCCGCAGATGCCGGCCGAGTGGACCGTCGCACTCGGGGAGGGCGCCGAGATCCTGGCCGACAAGTACAGCATCGACCGGGAGGCGCAGGACGAGTTCGCCGTGCGCAGTCACACCCGCGCCGCGGCTGCCTGGGAGTCCGGCCGGCTCGCCGACGAGGTCGTCCCGGTCCCCGACGTCGATCTCGACCGCGACGAGGGCATCCGCCCCGACAGCAACCCGACCGCGCTCGGCCGGCTCAAGCCGGTGTTCCGCTCCGACGGCACCGTGACAGCCGGCAACTCCTCGCAACTGTCCGACGCCTCGGCCGCGTTGCTCCTCGCCGACGAGGACGGGCTGCGCGAGATCGGCCGCGAGCCGCTGGCCCGGATCGTCGCGTCCGGAGTGCACGGGGTCGAGCCACAGCTGTTCGGCATCGGCCCGGTCGAGGCCGCCGCCCGGGCCATGGCCAAGGCTGGGCGGCGCTGGACCGACCTGGCCACCGTGGAGCTCAACGAGGCGTTCGCCGCCCAGGCGCTGGCCTGTCTGGCCGAGTGGCCCGAGCTCGATCCGGACCTCGTGAACCCCTACGGCGGCGCCATCGCGCTCGGCCATCCACTCGGCTGCAGCGGTGCCCGGATCACCGGCTCGCTGGCCTGGCAGTTGGCCCATGCCGGATCGGGAGTCGGCCTCGCCGCCATCTGCATCGGAGTCGGCCAGGGATTGGCCGTCGTACTCGAGCGATGAGTCTTGCCGAGCCAGCTCCCACGCCGTCGGACGGTGACATCCGCGCCGTTCTGGCCGTCCGGCCGTTCCGGCGGCTCTGGATCTGCCTGAGCTTCGCGTCGCTGGCCGACTGGATCGGGCTCCTGGCCGTCACCGCGTACGCGAACGCGCTGGCCGGCGGCAGCTACGGCGAGCGCGGCGCGGCGATCGCCAGTGTGCTGTTCGTCCGGCTGCTTCCGGCGCTGCTGGTCGGTCCGCTCGGCGGCTACATCGCCGACCGGCTCGACCGACGGCTCACCCTGGTGCTCGGTCTGGTCGTGCGGGCGGTGCTGTTCGCCTCGATTCCGATCGTCGGGACGCTCGAATGGCTGCTGATCGCGACGCTTCTGATCGAGGCGGCCAACGTCGTGTGGCTGCCCACCAAGGACGCGGTCGTGCCTGATCTGGTGCCGGCCAGCCGGCTTGCCGACGCCAACCGGCTCAACCTCGCGACGACGTATGGCTCGGCCTTGCCGGCGGCGGCACTCTTCGCCGCGCTCTCGTCGCTCGCCGAGGCGATCGATGCGACCGCGGGCTGGTTCGACGGCGACCCGGTCGCGTTGTCGATGTACGTCAACGCGGGGATCGTGGTCGTGGCGGCGCTGGTGGCCCGTACGCTGCATGATCTCCCTCTTCAGGCCGGCCGGATCAACCCGGAGGCCAACGTCTGGCGGACCATCGCCGACGGCTGGGACTACGCCGTACGCACTCCGATGGTGCGCGGCCTCGTCCTCGGGATCGTCGGCGCGTTCGCCGCCGGGGGCATCGTCATCGCCCTGGCCCGGGTCTACGTCAGCGACCTCGGGGCCGACGATCCCGGCTACGGCGTGCTCTTCGCCGCGGTCTTCCTCGGCCTCGGCGCCGGCATGTGGCGCGGCCCGCGACTGCTTCCGAAGGTCGCTCGCCGTCGGCTGTTCGGCCTGTCGATCGTCGCAGCCGGGCTCACGCTCGGGCTGGTCTCGTTCATCGGCGATCTCGTCCTCGCGGCGGTGCTCGCCGTGATCCTCGGCGCGTGCGGCGGAGTCGCCTGGATCACCGGCTACACCCTGCTCGGCCTGGAGGTCGATGCCCGGTTGCGCGGGCGTACGTTCGCCTTCGTCCAGTCGGCGACCCGGCTGACCCTGGCCGTCGTGCTCGTCCTGGCACCGGCGGTCGCCGCCCTGATCGGCGCCCACCGGTTCCAGATCACTTCTGACGTCGGGCTCACCTACAGTGGGGCGCAGTTCACCTTCGTGATCGGCGCCGTCGTCGCGATCGCGGTCGGGGTGACGGCCTATCTGCAGATGAACGACCGGTCAGGAGTGTCGTTGCGCGAACAGTTGCGGGGTCCGGCCGGGCCGGTCGGTAGCCGGTGGTTCCACGAGTCGGGAGTGTTCGTGGCGCTGGAAGGCGGCGAGGGCTCCGGCAAGTCGACCCAGGCCGATCGGCTGTCGACCTGGCTGCGGGACCAGGGCTACGACGTCGTGCTCACCCACGAGCCCGGTGACACCGATGTCGGCGCGACGTTGCGGCGGATCGTGCTGAGTCCCGAGACCGGCTCGTTGTCTCCCCGTACGGAGGCTTTGATCTACGCCGCCGACAAGGCCGAGCACGTCGACACCGTCGTGCTTCCGGCGCTCGAGCGCGGTGCGGTCGTCGTCACCGACCGCTACGTCGACTCCGCGCTGGCCTATCAGGGCGCCGGGCGCGACCTGACCCAGGCGGATCTCGAGCGCGTGACCCGGTGGGCCACCCACAATCTGCGGCCGAACCTCACGGTCCTGCTCGACATCGACCCGGCGGTCGGTCATCTCCGGTTCGACAGCCGCGACCGGCTCGAGTCGGAGCCGCTGGCCTTCCACGAGCGGGTACGCGCGTCGTTCCTCGACCTGGCCGCCGCCGACCCCGATCACTACGTCGTCGTCGACGCCGGGCAGGACCCCGATGTCGTCGCTGAGGCGATCCGAACCCGCCTCGAGCCACTGCTCGCCGCCGTCCGCCGTACTCAGGGGAATGCCTCATGAGCGAGTCCGCGACCGTGGCAGTGGCCGCCGACGGGGTCTGGGACGACCTGGTCGGCCAGGAACCGCTCGTGGCGCTGCTGCGGCAGGCCGTCGTCGCCGCACAGGATCGGGTCGCCGGCGGCAGCGGCGTCGGCATGACCCATGCCTGGCTGTTCACCGGTCCGCCGGGATCCGGTCGGTCCAACGCGGCCCGTGCATTCGCGGCCGCGCTGCAGTGCGAGCAGGGCGGCTGTGGAGTCTGCAACGCCTGCCGTACCGCACTGTCCGGTGCGCATCCCGACGTGGCGCTGGTGGCGACCGAGGGCCTGTCGATCGGCGTCGACCAGGTGCGCGAGCTCGTACGCGACGCCGCCCTCGCGCCGGGCTCCGGACGCTGGCAGGTGATCGTCGTGGAGGACGCCGACCGGCTCACCGAGGAGGCGGCCGACGCACTGCTCAAGAGCCTGGAGGAGCCCGCCAAGCGGACCGTGTGGATGCTGTGCGCGCCGACCCCGGAGGACGTGCTGGCGACGATCCGGTCGCGCTGCCGCCATGTGGTGCTGCGGACGCCGCCGACCGAGGCGGTGGTGCGTCTCCTCATGGAGTCCGATGTGCCGGAGCATCTCGCCTGGTCCGCGGCCCGGGCCGGGCAGGGCCACATCGGCCGGTCCCGCCGGCTCGCCACCGACGAGGACGCCCGGGCGCGGCGGCGCGAGATCATCGGGCTGCCGTCGTCGCTGATCGACCTGGGGGCTTGCCTGGACGCCGCGGCCGGCCTGCACGCGACCGCGGAGGCCGAGGGCGAAGCGGTGGCCGGACGCCTCGACGAGCAGGAGCGGACCGGGCTCGCGGCGGTCTACGGCGTCGCCGAGCGCGGCCGGCGGGTCCGCGGCTACAGCGGCGCGCTCTCGACGCTCAAGAAGGATCAGGAGCGTCGCAAGAAGCGGGTCGTCCGCGACAGCATCGACGGCGCCCTGCTCGATCTGCTGTCGTTCTATCGCGACGTACTCGTCATCCAGCTTGCGGCCGACACCGACCTGGTCAACGAGGACGTCCGCGCCGACATCGGGTCGCTGGCCCACAAGGGCACACCCGAACAGACGCTCGCCAGGATCGAGGCCGTCCTCGCCTGCCGCGAGGCGCTGGAGGCCAACGCGGCGCCGCTGCTCGCCCTCGAAGCGCTGATGATCCAGCTGCACATCTGACCCGTTATCGTCGCCACCTGCCGATCAGCACAACGTCCGGGCCAGGTCGAAGTCGGCATTCACAGTCGCTCCGGCCCGCAGCCGGACGGAGCTGACGGCCAGCTCGTAGTCGTCCTTGGCGGCAATGAGCGTGAGTGGATTCTCCCGACTGTCGATCCAGTAGGCGTAACGCCCGTCGGCGCCGGTGAGCAGCGTCCAGTCGTTCGACTTGCCATTGACCTGGACCGTGGCGTCCGGCAGTGGCGATGCCGTCCCGTCGCAGGCGAGGCCTTGGACCTGACCGGTGAGTCGGCCCCACTTCGCCGGCGGGGTCACGTCCAATGTCACGTCGACTGCCGGAGCCGGGTACGGGGTGTTCTCCTTGATCCGGAGGCCGGCGTTGTACGTACCCGGCTGGAGCAGGACCGAGGAGTCGAGGGTCACGCCGACCGTGACGGACTCACCCGGATCGAGCGTCGCTGTGGTGGGGTCGGCCGAGAGCCAGTCGACGTCGACCGCGTCGTCGCAGTCGTCCATTCCGGGGAGCACCTCGACATCGGTGGTCGGGAGGAAGTCCCCGATCGAGCCGCCGATCTTGAAGAAGCCGCAGGCGCTTCCACTGCGGAACACCACGCTGTTCGAGGGCGGCAGCTCGGTCCACGAGTTGGTCACCGGGCTGTAGGCGAGGCTGCGGTTCGTCACGGCGTTGCCGGACTGCGTCACGCCGCCCGACACGAGCAGTCGATCCCCGGCCGCGGTGTAGCCCATGCCCCACAGATCGATCGGGAGGGATGCGATCGGTGTCCAGCTATCGGCGTCGGGCTCGTAGACGTAGGAGTTCCGGGTGCCCGTGGTGCTGATCCCGCCGGCGCAGTAGATCGCCTCGCCGATCGGGCCGCAGGCGACGTGTGCGATCGGCTCGGGGTAGTCGGCGACCTGGGTCCACGAGTCAGTGGCGGGATCGTACTTCTGCACCTGGGTGAAGGTGCAGGTCGAACGACAGCCGCCGACCGTGTAGAGCGCGTCGTCGAGGACGACCCGCCCGGATGCGGCGAGTCCGAGCGGCTGCGCCGCGAGCTCCGTGTAGCTGTCGGTGGCCGGGTCGTACCTCCACGTCCGGTCGCTGTTGCTGCCGTCGACGTTCCAGCCGCCGGTGATGTAGATCTTGCCGTCGATCGCCGCGACCGCGGGGTTCTCCAACCCGAGGACCGGTAGTTGACGGATCGGCGACCACGACATCCGGACCGGGTCGTAGACGAACGCGCGTCGGGTGTTCGCGAACCCGTCGAAGCCGCCGAACGAGTACAGCTTGCCGTCGACCAGCGCACCGCCCGCGTCCATCGTCGTCTCCGGATAGTCGGCGATGTTCGTCCACGGTGCGGCGTCCGGCCCGATGGGTCGCGGGTCTGCCGCCGGCCCCTCGTCAGCGGCGACCTGCGACAGCGGCGAGAACGTGCCGGAGACCTCACGGACCGGACCACCGTCGGCATGCATGATCTCGTCCTCCGTCACGGTCGAGCCGTCGGCTCCCAGCAGTTCGAATCCGCCGCGCCGCTCGACGATCTCGATCTCGACCGGCTGGGTCCCGGTGTTCTCGACCGTGACCACGGGACGACGCGAGTCGCCCAGCTCGGCGGCGGATTCGATCGCGGTCGGCGTCACGCTGAGCTGACCCGCGCCGAGCGCGAAGTCGGCCCGGGTCACCGAGTCCGCGGCGACATCGACGGCGCGAGCGTCCGTCGTGTAGCTGTTCGCGCTCGCGGTGAACTGATGCGACCCGCTCGGTGACGAGAACAGCCAGTAGAAGCCGTCGGCTTGCGCCGGGTCGTCCGGCGTCGCCGTGCTGATACCGGGCCGGCTCGGGTCGTCGGTGGCGACCACCCGCGCGCCGTTGACCGCACCGCCGGTGTTCTGATCGGCGACGTGACCGACGACGAGTCCGCCGGGCATCGGGGCGCAGTCCACGACGCGTACGTCGTCGACCTCCCACCAGCCGAGGGCACTGCCGAAGATCGGAGTCGTCGCGGTGTAGCGGAACCGGAGCCGGACGTCGGGTTGCCCGGCCGCTGCCGCGAGCGAGAGCGACTCGTCCCGTGGCCCGGGAAGTGCGGTGTTTCGCTGGAACACCGGCTGCCAGGTCGCTCCGTCGTCGACGCTCAGGTCGACCTGGGCGATCGCCGGTCCCAGCGAGATGGACTGGAAGTCCTGCCGGAACCGGACCGCCGGCCGGCTGACACCGGTCAGGTCGATCGTCGGCGTCACGAGCGAGGTGTCCTGGGTGCCCGGGATGTAGAAGAAGCTGTCGACGATGCCGAAGCCGCCGCTGCCGCCGGTCTGGTTCGGCCGTCCGAAGGGGCTGTCGAAGCGCCACACCTGCCCGTTGCCGAGATGGTCGACTACCGTCCACCCGCTGGGCAGCGAGCCGGTGTCGAACGCCTCGGACAGACCCTGGACGGCGAAGCCGTAGCCCGGCGCATCGCAGGTCGACGCTTCGACCGGGACCGCGAAGTCGTGGCTAAGGTCACCGGCCCCGACCGGCACCGACTCCGTGACGGTGCGGTAGCCGCCATAGACCGGCGTGACGATGACGTTGTACGTCGCGTCCGAGGGGAGGTCGAGGGAGTACGCGCCGGTCTCAGGGTCGGTGAAGGTGGTGGCACCAGGCACACCAGCGACGTTGACGCGTGCGTAGAGCGGCCAGCCGTGACCTGATCCATCGGACACCGTGCCGGTGACCTGGACGGTTGCGAGACTCGCCGCTCCCGCGCCCCAGGTCACCGTCGCTGGCTCCGACGAAACCGGTCCGGCGCCGGCCGCTGTCCCGGGGATGGTCGCGAGCACGGCCAGTAGGAGCTTCTTCATCACTGTCTTCCTCTGCTGGTGTGGTCGGGGTGGTGCGAGTGCGGGTCAGGTGCGGTCGGAAGCGGGCAGGTCCGGGAGCGCCATCCACT
>JALDXR010000581.1:0-2827 GCA_032154865.1 Nocardioidaceae bacterium | reverse complement strand
GCACGAGCCGTACGCTCTCAGCGGAATCGGTGGGTATGACACTGACGGCAACGGACATTCGGAAGCGGTTGAATCGCCACCTCGAGGCGTTCAACCGGGGTGTGCGGACGGGCGACTTCACGAAGATGTTCGCCATGTATCACCGCGATGCAGTCTTCGTGCTGTCCGATCCGGTGTGGGTCGTCCATCAAGGACTGGAGGCGATCCGACGGGCCTATCGAGGGGATCCGCCGCAAGGCACGATGCGGCTCGGCGGCGCCATGGTGACGGGCCAGTCCGTGACCGCTGACTACATCTGGGACGCCGAGCCGGACCGGATCGCGGGCACCCGTACGCTCGAGTTCGCCGATGGGCAGGTCGTCCGCGAGCTGGTCACGTTCGCGGACGACTGAGCGCCGCTCGAAGGGCGGCTAGTGCCCCGGGTGACTTTCGACTGCACGGGCCGCCATCGCCTTGGCGCGGCTTGGGCTCGCCCCGAAGACAAAGAATGGAAGGGAGAACCAGTCCCTTCCATTTTCAATGTATAACGCACCGGGGGTCTTGCGGCAAGACCCCCGTCAGGGCGCACAATCGTCGGCCGTAGCCCGAACCACTGAGGGGGAGCTGACGACGTGGACCGCCTGATGACCAGCGTGTTCGACCTTCCAGACCATCTCGCCGCGAAGGCCGACTCGGCCCTGATCGCCCGCGACGAGGAGCACTTCGCCGCTATCGCGTACTCCCTCGACCAGTCGATCGCCGACCTGTCGGGACGGATCGACGCCGCCCGCAGGGAGCCCGGCGGCACCGGTCGGGAGGCGATGGATCGCGACCTGGAGGTCCACCGGCTGACCGCTCGGCTGCGGACCCTCCGCCGTTTCGGTCTGGACCTGTGTCTCGGGCACATGGTCGCCAGGGACGATCCGGAGCCCGTGTACGTCGGACGACTCGGCCTCACCGACAGCGCTGGTCGCCGGCTCCTGATCGACTGGCGTTCGCCGGCGGCGGAGCCCTTTTTCGGAGCGACCCACGCCAACCCGATGGGTCTGGCGAGGCGTCGCAGGTATCGCTGGACCCGTGGCCGGATCAGCGACTACTGGGACGAGGTGTTCACCGCCGACGGGTTCGAAGGACACGCCGCCGCCCTCGACGACCAGTCGGCCTTCATCGCCAGTCTGGGCAGCAGTCGATCGGCCCGGATGCGAGACGTGCTCGGCACGATCCAGGCCGACCAGGACGCGATCATCCGGGCCGGTTCGCGCGGGGCGCTCGTCGTCGACGGCGGACCGGGCACCGGCAAGACCGTCGTTGCCCTGCACCGGACCGCCTACCTGCTGTACGCCGATCCCCGGCTGGGTCACCGTCGGGGCGGCGTGCTGTTCGTCGGTCCGCACCAGCCGTACCTCGCCTACGTCTCCGATGTTCTTCCCAGCCTCGGCGAGGAGGGCGTACAGACCTGCACCCTGCGCGATCTGGTGCCCGAGGGTGCCGGCGCGCCGATCGAGTCCGACCCCGACGTCGCGCGGCTGAAGTCGTCGGCGGACATGGTGCGGGCGATCGAGCCGGCGGTCCGCCTGTACGAGGAGCCGCCCACCGAAGCCATGGTGGTCCAGACCCCGTGGGGCGACATCCGGCTCAGCGCCGCCGACTGGACCGAGGCGTTCGAGTCGCTCGCCCCCGCGACCTCGCACAACGAGGGGCGGGACGAGGTCTGGGAGGAGCTGCTCACGATCCTGGTCGACAAGCACGACTCCGACGACGTCCCCGACGACGTCCCCGACGACGTGCTCCGTCGGGCGCTGGCGCAGAACGCGGATCTGGCCGACACCTTCAACCGGGCCTGGCCGCTGATCGACTACACCGACCTGGTCGGCGACCTGTGGTCGGTCCCTGCGTACCTGCGGATGTGCGCTCGCTGGCTCGATCCCGACGAGGTTCGCAAGCTGCAGCGCGACGAGCCGCAGGCCTGGACGGTTTCGGACCTGCCACTCCTGGACGCTGCCCGGCAGCGGCTGGGCGACCCGGAGGCGTCCCGGCGCAAGCGTCGACAGCGTGCCGCAGTGGCCGCCGAACGGGAGGAGATGTCCCGAGTGGTCGACCACCTGATCGCCACCGACGACTCCGAGATGAAGGTGATGTCGATGCTGCGCGGCGAGGACCTGCAGACCGTCCTGGTCGACGAGAGCGGATTGACCGATGCCGACCCGGATCTGCTTGCCGGTCCATTCGCTCACGTCGTCGTCGACGAGGCTCAGGAGCTCACCGACGCCGAGTGGCAGATGCTGCTGCTCCGCTGCCCGTCCCGGAGCCTCACCATCGTGGGGGATCGCGCCCAGGCTCGGCACGGGTTCACCGAATCGTGGCCGGAACGGCTCGAGCGGATCGGCCTCGACAGCGTCAACCTGAGCTCGCTCCGCATCAACTACCGGACCCCGGCGGAGGTCATGACCGAGGCCGAGCCGGTGATCCGCGCCGTACTCCCGGACGCCAACGTGCCGACGTCGGTCCGCAGCACCGGCGTCCCCGTCGAGTACGGATCCGTGTCGGAGCTCGCCTCGATCCTCGACTCCTGGCTCGCCGAGCAGGCCGACGGAATCGCCTGCGTCATCGGCGTCGGTGAGATCGGAGACGCGTTGCCGGCGTCGTCCCGCATCCGGGCGCTGACCCCCGAGCTGTCGAAGGGGCTCGAGTTCGATCTGGTCGTCCTGGTCGATCCGGAGGCGTTCGGCGACGGCATCGAAGGAGCCGTCGACCGTTATGTGGCCATGACCCGAGCGACCCAGCGACTCGTGATCCTCACGAGCTCCTGAGTATGCGGGCGAAACTCGGTTGGCGATCAGTGTGCGGT
>JALDXR010000580.1:0-2833 GCA_032154865.1 Nocardioidaceae bacterium | reverse complement strand
TCGTCTGGCCGCGCGACCTCTACCACGTCGCCACCGCTCAGAAGGCGGCGGGCGTCTCGGTGAATACGCTGCAGCCGCAGAACTTCTATCGCGGCTGCACGAATTGCCACGTGGCGGTCCACGGCAGCAACAGCCCGTCGGGCAAGTTCTGGCACCGATGAGGTCGAGGAGGCCACGTTTCGCGCGCCGGCCGATCGGCGCGACGATCGGGGCCGTCATCGTCCTGTCGGGCGCGTCGACGTTCGGCGCCCCACCCGACCCTCCACCACCGAGCCCGGGATCGGACCCAGGGACGGGGCAGGAGGACGTTACCCAGGCCGGCACCCTGTTCCCGTCGTGGTCCTTGAGATCGACGCGGCAGATCGACCCACGCGTGCGGCCCAACCTCGGCCAGCGAGTGCTGACGACGTATCACCCCATCAAGGACGGGCCGCTGCTGTATCCCACGTTTTCGCCGCTCACGCCCGATTTCCGCGGCGAGCAGGCGGCTCGGCCGTGGTCGCTACTGGCCTCGACCGCTTTTTTCGCGGTCAGCGACGAACGCGCGTCGTCGAAGCTCCAGGAGTACCGCGACATCAGTGACGGGTTCACCGCGGGCCTCGAAGCGAAATACCGCCGGGGAAACACGGCTTTCAGCCTGGTCGGCCGGCAACTGGGACGCGACGATCAGGACCTCCGCCTGGACGTCGGATCGGCGGGCAAGCTGCAGCTTTCGGCGCTCTACGACGAGATCCCTCACCGGTTCGCCTTTGGCGCCAGGTCCCTCTACGGGGGGATCGGCTCGTCCCACCTCACGATCCCCGACAGCATCCAGGCGGACCTGCAGAACTCGACATCGAACGCCAACCTGGCGCAAAAGGTTGGCGCGTACGTCGGCGGGCAGGGCGTGTCGTTCGACGAAGAGCTGCGCCGGAAGCAGGCGGGCGCCGAAGTGGTACTCGCGGCGACGTATCCGCTCGTCGCCCGAGCCTCGTTCTCCAGCGAAACGCGCGACGGTCTCCGGCCCTACAGCGGGTCGTTCGGCTTCGGCGATTTCGTGGAAATCCCATGGCCGGTCCAATACGACACGCGCGATGCCCGGGTCAGCCTGGAGTGGGCGGAGCTGGAATCCCGGTTCCTGGCGAATGCCGCCTACCGATATTCGTCTTTCGTCAACCACATCGGGTCGTTCCTCTTCGACAATCCGTACCGGATCGTGGACGGCGCCGCGCTGGGCGGCACGTTCAACAACGGTCCCGTCATGGGTCGGATGACCCTGGAACCGAGCAATCAGTATCACGAAGGCAGCGGCTCGTTCGTGATCAAGGATCTGCCGCTGCGGAGCACCGTCACCGCGCTGGTATCGTTCGGCTTCATGCGGCAGGACGAGCCGCTGGTCCCGTTCTCCACCAATACCGTCGACATCCTCAGCAGCCCGGTTCTTCCCTCCTTCAACGCGACCGATCCGGCCGGGCTCCCGCGACCGACGGCCAGGGCGGCCATCGATACGCAGACGGCGCACCTGCGCTGGGCGGGGGGCCGGATCGGCGGGCTTCATCTGAGCGGGCAGTACCGCTTCAGCCGGCTGGACAACCGGGAAGAGCCGTTCACGATTTCCATGTTCGTCCGTGAAGATCAAGACGTCCGGCGGCCGGAGACGCCGGGCGGGACCTACCGCACCGTGCTGGCCGACTACTCGAGACACACCTTGACGGGGGAGGCGGGCTACGATCTCCCCCGCGACAGCCGTCTGAGCCTGGCCTACACCTTCGAGCGGATGAACCGCGCCTTCCGTGAAGTGGCCTGGATGAACGATCACCGGCTGAAGGTCGGATTCGATACCCGTCGCTTCGGCATGCTCGAGCTCAAGTCCTGGTACCAGCGGACCAATCGCAGTACTGCGGACTACCGGTTCAACCAATACAACGAGGTTCAAGGGAACCCCGTTGGCAGCCCGATGCTCCCCTACCTTCGCAAGTTCGACGAGGCGGCCTATCGCCGGAACGACGCGCAGGTCATGGTCACGGCGTACGTGACCGACTCGACGAGCATCTCCGCGCACGCCCAATACCTCTCGACCGACTACATCGACTCGCCGGCGGGCCTCCTCTGGGACAAGCGGTACTTTTATGGCGCGGATTTCACCTACGCCTTGACCGATCGACTGAGCTTCTTCGCCGATGCCGGCCTCGAGCGGGTGCGATCGCAACAGGCCGCCCGTCAATGGACCCCCGCCAGCTTCTCCAACCCCTATCGGGGCGAGACCGGACTCGAATCCAACAGCAACTGGACCGCCAGTCCGTACGACGACTATTGGTCGGCCGGAGCCGGTTTCGAGGCGGACCTGGTCTCACAACGGCTGCGCCTGAACCTGCATTACGACTTTTCAAGGAGCGACGGGCGGCACAGCTATACGAGCCCGCTCGGCAACGCCCCCAACGACCTGAACGCCTTCGAACCGGCGCCTTTCGACGACGTGGACGACATCCGGTGGCAGACCCTCGACACGGAGCTCGAATATCGCCACAACGAGAGGCTGTCTCTCTCGATCGGCTACCACTTCGAGAAATACCAGATCGACGATTTCAGTTACCGGGGATTCAGTTACACGCCCCTCTATACGACGGGCGTCGCCGTTCTCATGGGTGGGGACCTGCCGCCCGGCTACCAGACCGATGTGTTCTACGTTCGACTGAAGTTCGGTCTCTAGGGTGGGCCGAGCCGCTCGATCCGTCGCCATCGTCTTCCTGGCCGCTGCTCCGGTGTCCGCGCAGCAGCGCGGAACGATCGAGGGCCTCGTGAGGCTGCCCGCTGTACCGCCGTCCAACCGGCTCATCCCCGTGGGCGCCGCTCC
>JALDXR010000579.1:0-2833 GCA_032154865.1 Nocardioidaceae bacterium | reverse complement strand
ACGTACGAGCGGTTCGGCATCCCGTCGTACTGGCTCGTCGATCCCGACCCAAAACGACCGGCGCTGACGGTGCTGGAGCTGGAGTCGGGGGCGTATGTCGAGCGGGCGAGCGTCGCGGGTGAGGAGTCGGTGGACGTCTCCGCGCCCTTCGAGGTGCGGCTGTGCCCGTGGGATCTGACCCGCGACCTGCGCTCTGACTAGCCCGAGGTCGACGCGGCGTGGACGGCTTAGTAAGGTGAGGCTTACCTAAGTCGAGCCATCTGGAGCGCACTGTGCCACCGAACCGCCGTACCGTCCTCGCCGGGCTGTCCGCCGCCGCCCTCGCCCCGCTCCTCGGCTCCTGCGGCGAGGACCGGCCGCCGTCCCAGGGACGGGCCCAAGACCCCGAAGCCGAGGCGTTCCCCGCGACCATCAACCACAAGTACGGGAGCACCGAGGTCACCGAGGTGCCGAAGCGGGTCGTCTGTGTCGGCCTCATCGAGCAGGACGCCCTGCTCGCGCTGGGCTTCGCGCCGGTGGCGGTGACCCATTGGTTCGGCAAGGCGCCCGGCCGGATCTTCCCGTGGGCGACCGAGGAACTCGGCCAGGCCGATCTCCCGGTGGTGCTGGACGCCGCCGACGGGATCAGGGTCGAGTCCGTCGCCGAACAGGCTCCCGACCTGATCCTCGGCCTCTACTCCGGCATGACCGAGTCCGAGTATCGCCTGCTGTCGAAGTTGGCCCCGACCGTCGCCCAGCCGGACGGGTTCGTCGACTACGGCGCGCCGTGGGACGAGTCGACGCTGATGGTCGGCGCGGCGGTCGGTCAGCCGGCGGCCGCTCAGCAGCTCGTCGACGACGTCAACGCGCAGGTCGAGCAGTACCGGAACGAGCATCCCGAGTTCGCCGGCCAGCAGGCGCTGGTGGCCACGCCGTACGACGGCATCTACGTCTATGGGCCGGACGACCCGCGCTCGCGGATGCTGACGAGTCTCGGCTTCACCTACCCGGCAGAGTTCGAGGACATCGGCGGCGACGAGTTCGGTGGCTCGATCTCCCCCGAGCGGGTCAAGGAGCTCGACCTCGATTGTGTCGTGTGGCTGGCGAACGAGCAGCAGATCGAGCGGCAGACCGGCGGACTGTGGACCGAGACCGACGCCCACGCGGCCGGACGCGAGGTCTACATCAACGCCAGTGATCGCGCCTACTACATCGGGCACAGCATGGTGACGCCGCTGAGCATCCCGTACGTCCTGGAGCGCTACGTGCCGCAGCTCGCGGCCGCGGTCGACGGTGACCCGGCCA
Source organism: Nocardioidaceae bacterium (assembly GCA_032154865.1). Classification (GTDB taxonomy): domain Bacteria; phylum Actinomycetota; class Actinomycetes; order Propionibacteriales; family Nocardioidaceae; genus DATFRX01. The sequence goes on along the minus strand of JALDXR010000579.1, from coordinate 1,549 downwards.
CGGCTCCACCGGCGCCGCAGATCTAGCCAGTGGGTACGCCGGCGGCCGAGGCGACGGGGACGACGATCGGCAGGCCGGTACGCGGGTCGCTGAGCACCTCGGCCTCGAGGCCGAAGACACTGGCGATCAGCTCGCGGGTGACGATCGCGGCCGGGTCTCCCTCGTCGACGATCACGCCGTCTCGCATCACGACGACGGTGTCGCTGTAGCGGGCCGCCAGGTTCAGGTCGTGCAGCACCATGACGACGGTGCGCTCCCGTTCGCGATTGAGCCGGACGACGAGGTCGAGCACCTCGACCTGGTGCGCGAGGTCCAGGAACGTCGTCGGCTCGTCCAGCAGCAACAGCTCGGTGTCCTGCGCGAGTGTCATCGCGAGCCAGGCCCGCTGCCGTTGACCGCCGGACAGCTCGTCGAGCGGACGGTCCTTGAGCTCGGCGGTGTCGGTCCACGACAACGCCTCGCCGACCATCGTCTCGTCCTTCGGCGACCATTGCCGGAACCACCGCTGATGCGGATGCCGGCCCCGCATCACGAGGTCGGACACGAGCAGTCCTTCAGGCGCGGTCGGGCTCTGCGGCAACAGGGCGAGCCGGCGCGCGACGTCTCGGGTCGAGCGGTCGTCGATCGGCTCACCGTCGAGCAGCACCTCGCCCTCGGAAGGCGGGAGCAGCCGGGCGAGGGTGCGTAGCAGAGTCGACTTGCCGCAGCCGTTCGGCCCGACGATCGACGTGACCCGGCCCGCCGGGACCTCGAACGTGAGGTCACGCAACACCGGTGCCGCCCCGTAGCCGACCGTGACGGACTCCGCCCGCAGTTCGCTCATATCGTCGCCTTTCGTCTGCCGCGCAGCAGCAGCCAGATAAGGTACGGACCCCCGATGGCGGTCGTCACGAGCCCGGCCGGCAGGCCGAACGGCAGCACGGTCCGCGTGAGGAGATCGGCGGCCACCACCAGCACCGCGCCGTAGATCATCGAGGACACCAAGGGCGGTCGCGACCCTCGCATCAGCCGCAGCGCGACCTGCGGCACCACGAAGGCCACGAACTCCAGCAGCCCAACGGCCGACACCGCGACTGCCGCCAACGCCACCGCACAGGTCAGCACGACGAGTTGCGACCACTGCAGACGTACGCCGAGTCCGCGCGCGCTGTCGTCGCCGAGCTGCAACGCGTTCAGCGTGCGAACGAGCACCAACGTGATGGGGATCAGGATGAGCAGGGTCACGATCACCGGCTTCGCGTCGGTCCAGCCGCGAGACGAGAGGGAACCGGTGAGCCAGACCTGGGCCGTCGCGGCGTCCTCCAGCCGCGCGGTGACGAGCAACCAGGACGTGCCGGCGCTGAAGGCCGCACCGAGGCCGATGCCGATCAGCACCAGGCGATTGCCCTCGATACCGTGCCGCCAGGCCAGCGCGAAGAGCAGCAGCGCGGTCAGGATGCCGCCCACGAACGCCGCTCCGCTGAGGCCGAGCATGTGGAGGGGCGATGAGGTCGACTCCCCGGCGGTACCGGTCATGACGATGAAGGCCACCGCCCCCACCGCCGCTCCC
>JALDXR010000094.1:0-9455 GCA_032154865.1 Nocardioidaceae bacterium | reverse complement strand
CCTTCGAGGGGCGGTCGACGTTCCGGGCCTGGCTGTACCGGATCGCCACCAACGCCTGCCTGGACCTGCTCGCCAAGCGCCGCCCGGAGCCTGCGACCGGCGGCGAGGTGCTGTGGCTACAGCCCTACCCGGACCGGCTGCTCGACGAGCTGCCGGCGGACGACGCGGACGAGCCGGAGGCCGTCGCCGTCGCGCGGGAGACGATCGAGCTGGCGTACCTGGTCGCAGTCCAGCACCTCGCGCCGCGCCCGCGGGCCGTGCTGATCCTGCGGGACGTGCTCGGCTGGCCGGCGAAGGACGTCGCGGAGCTCCTCGGGGACTCCGTCAACTCGGTGAACAGCGCGCTGCAGCGGGCCCGCGCCGGCATGCGGGAGCACCTGCCCGCCGAGCGACAGGACTGGACCGGCGGCGACGAGGACACCCAGACGCGCGAGCTGGTGCGTCGCTACACCGACGCCAGCGTGGCCGCGGACATCGACGCGATCGCCGCGCTACTGCGGGACGACGTCCGCTGCTCGATGCCGCCCACGCCGGGCCTGTACGTCGGCCGCGACGCAGTGGTGAACGACTGGGTCGAGAGCGGCTTCGAGGGCATAACGGGCCTGCGCGCCGTCCCCACCTCTGTGAACCGGCAGCCCGCCATCGCCTTCTACCACTGGCGGAAGCAGGAGGGCGCCTACCTGCCGCTCACGATCGACGTTCTGCGCGTCACCGGCGGAGCGATCACCGAGATCGTCACGTTCCACGACGACCAGTTCCCGCGGCTCGGGCTGCCGGAGCGCCTGTCGGCCGACGACACCGAGTAGTCCCGGTGCGGACGCTCGCGCTGCCCGGCGGCGCGCGTGTCGCGGTGGACGCGTCGGAGTGGCGCGACGCGTTCGCCGTCGTCACCAGCGGACGGGTGCAGCTGGAGTTGCGTGACGGCGAGCCCGGGCCGGTCCTCGGACGCGACGCCGGGTTCTGGCTCCGCGGCACCGGCGTCCGCGCCCTGCGGAACCCCGGCCGCCGCACGGCGAGGGTGCGCATCGTCACGCCCAGGACCGGCAGATGTCGGTCAACACACCCCGTACGCCAGTTGCCGAATGATGGAGGAACGACATGAACAGCAGGAATGACAACGGAGTCGTCGCAGGCCTGCCATCGGGCCAGACGAGCCGTACCAAGCGACTCCGCGGGCTCGCCATCACCGGCTTCATTGCCGCGCTCACGGCGATGGCGGCCACCACCCTCGCCGCCGCGATTGCCCAGGCCATTGGCGTCGACTTCGAGGTCGGCGACGGTAGCGAAACCATCCCGTTGGCCGGGTTCACCGTGGTGACCGGCTTCTTCTCGGTCGTGGGCATCGTCATTGCGGTCGCTCTTCTTCGTTGGAGCGCTCGACCCGCCGAGCGTTTCGTGTGGACCGCAATGTCGCTGACCGCGATCTCGTTGGTTCCGCCCCTTCTCTCCGGGGCAAACGCCGCCACCACCACCGCCCTCATCGGACTACACCTCGTCGCTGCGACGGTGATGATCCCCACCCTGGCGAGGAGCCTCCGCACCCGTACCGCTTGACGATCTCCTACACAGGTCGCGGGCGATAGAGTCCCCGCGAAGAGGATCATGGTCCTCGTTGGTCGGCCATACCGGACGGACGCCGTCCCGCAGACGGTCACCCTCCAAGGAGCCATCGTGAATGACGAGGCAGCTGCCCTGGGGACCGTCACCTGGGTCCAGCAGACCCAAGGGCGGCTCTCTCCCGCCGAGCGGCGTTCGCTGCTAGCACCCTTGGCGCGGACCCATGTCCGAAACGCAATCGGCCGGCTCCGCATGTTCGTCCATCTCCACCCCGGACGCCACGCCTACCTTCCGGAGGGCCGACTGATCGCACCCGACACGGTCCTCACCAGGGCCGCGCGGCGAGTCGCCGAGCAGGCCCTGCCTCCCACGCTGTTCAACCACAGCTCCCGCACCTACCGCTTCGGCCGCGCGCTGGGAGAACTCGAGGGCATCGACGTCGACACCGAGCTGTTGTTCGCCGCCGCAATGCTCCACGACACCGGACTCGTCGTCGATCCGCCCGCTGATGCCGACTTCACCCTTGCGTCCTCACGGCTGGCTCGCGACGTCGCTGAGGAGGTCGGACTGTCGCCGGCAGCCACCGAAGTCATGCAGACTGCGATCACCATGCACTACACGCCGGGAGTCGCCCTCACGGCCGGCCCCGAGGCCTACCTGCTCTCGGCGGGCGCAGCCGTCGACGTCGTCGGACTGCGGTCCTGGGATCTGCCCGCCGACACTTTGAAGGACGCAGTGCGCGACTACCCACGCGCCCAGTTCAAGACGTACTTCAGCGAGGCGTTTCGGGGCGAGGCTGCTCGGGTGCCACAAGGACGCGCGCAGCTCCTCAACCGCTACGGCGCATTCGCCGCCGCCATCAGGTTCGCTCCGTTCGCCGAGTGATCTCAGCAAGAAGCTCCTCACCCGCTCAGGCTTGCGCGATCGAATCAGTAGCAGCCGTTCAGCTCCAGGGTGTCGAGCATCGCCCAGCACGAGGCGAGGTAGCCGTTGTCGCAGTAGGCGTTGAATATGGTCCAGCCGTCGTCACAGACACTGGCGTTGGCCGGTCCGGCAGGGATGGCGAGAAGACCGGCTGTCGCCGCGGCCGTCGTCGCGCCCATAATCGCAAGCCTCATGGACAGTCTCTTGGTCATGGCGTCCTCCTTGGTTGCTCCGAGGCGGCCCCGACCACGCTGATAGCCAAGACGCGCACCTTGCGCCCAGAGTTCGGATCGGGCGTGGTGTCGGATTGGTCGCACGCCACGCTGGTCAACCCTGCGCCGAACCTCAGTCGACCTTGGCCGCTATCGCCTCGATCTCGACCAGCCACTCGGGCTCGAGTAGCTGTTGCACGACGACGGTTCGACAGGATCGGTGGTCGCCGAGGTGCTGTTTGATGAGCTCGACGTTTGCCGGGTCGTCGGCGGCGGATGCGAGGAAGAACCGAAGGGAGACGAGATCGTCGTAGCTCATGTCGGCCGCAGAGAGGAGGGTGCCAAGATGCCGCCAGACCAGCCTGGCCTGTCCGGCGAAGTCGGGAGGCATGGTCGTGCCATCCGACTCGTACCCGTTGAGCCCGCTGATGAACAGCGTGCGGGCGCCGGGAGGCACCTCGACGGCATGGGCATAGCCGGCGTACGGCGGAAACACGCCGGTCGGGTTGTGCGAGATGATGTCGGCCACCCGGCGCATTCTGTCAGCGCTTGGGTCTTCGCTGCGACGAACTTTCTGGCGGTGACGTTCGCGTTCCAGGCATGACCTCCACCTGCGCCGAGGCCGGTGGGCTAGAGATCGCGTTCGTAGGCCCACATGACCGGACCGTCGTCGCCTTCGGTACGGCGGAAGCCGGCTGCTTCGTAGAGGCGTTGGGCAAGCCGGTCTTCCTCGCTGGTGACCAGGAACGCGTAGTTGGCGCCCCGGTCGCGGGCAACCCGCATGGCCTCGGTGATCAGCTCCCGGCCGTAGCCTTGTCCCCGTCGGCTGGGCACGACGTACAGCTCGGCCAGGTAGGCCTCCTGTGCACGGCTCCACACCGACGGCTGCAGCCGCATCACCGCTACTCCGACCGCCAGGCCCTCACGAGGCGGTCGGGCGATCAGGACCACGACCTGGCCATCCGCGACCAGTTCGGTCAGCCGAGATGCCAACTCTTCCGGCGGCGGCGCCGGCTCGCCGTACTCCACGTTGAAGTCGTGCAGCAACTGCGCCGCGACGACGAATCCGTCGCCGGCTGAACTCGCCTCTACCGTCTCGACCATGGACACCATGGTGCCCTTGTCGGCCCCTCGGAGCTCATTGGCTCTGAGCAACGCGCGGTCGGACTTGATGACCACCCGGGCCGCTGGCGGCCGCACCAGAGTTCGAGCTGACTTCGACAAGTCAGCTTGACCCCTTCGGATTTGAGCAGTCGTCAGGTGCGGCCGGCAGCAGTCGACGCACCGAGGTGTCGACGTCGACCGCACTACGGCTTGTCCGCGTCAGGCGGGCCAGTATCAACCCCTCGGGCGCTGCCCTACCACGGGCGACCAGCATCACCTCGGGTTGTTCGAGCCATCGAGTGGAGACTTCGGTGCCGTCCGGGCCGGGCACTGGGGACTCAGGGACCTCGCGCCACACGATGACGAGGTCTCGCACCCAGCGTCGAGCGTTCCGGTACGGCTCCAGGCGAAGGGTCACCGGCTCCGTGAGGATGATCTCCCGCCCAAGGGCGTCGATGGCCGTTCCGGGACTCACCTGAACACCTCCTCCCGTCACGGCGACCTCGAACCCGGAGACCGTGCCGAAGCCGTGGAGACGATTGTGGAGATACCGCATCTCACGGTGATACTCCTGCTCGGCGGCCAGGTCGGCGGCGGTCAGGATCATCCCGTCGACGAAGTTCACGCGACGAGGTGGATCGGCCATAGTGAAGTATCCACCCTCGAAGGGCTCCGATCGCCACCATTCCGGGGCCGCTCGACGGCATTAGGGTGTCGGCATGGCGCTTTGGCCGGTCGTGTTGGTCCTCGCCATCCTCCCCATTGTCGGCTGCGGCGGTTCGGATTCGCACGCCGAGTCTGAGCCGGAGGCATCGTCGTCGGAGCCGGTCGAGTTCGACCAGGAGTTGCACGACGAGCTGATGGCGATGTTCCGCCGCGATCAGGCCGGCCGCGCTGGTGGCGTCGACAACGAAGGCGACGAGGCGCGGACGTACCGGCTGGAAGAGATCATCGACGAGTACGGCTGGCCGACCTTCGACCTCGTCGGCAAGAAGGGCGCCAATGCCGCGTGGATCATCGCGCAGCACTCGGATTTCTACCCGCAGTTTCAGGCAAATGCCTTGAAGCTGATCCGGGCCGCCGCCGAAGAGGGCCAAGCCTCGTGGGGCAACGTCGCGTACTTGCAGGATCGGGTCGCCGTCGGGCGCGGCAACAAGCAGACGTACGGCACCCAGATCCGCTGCGTCAAGGGCCGGGCCAAGCTCGCCACCCCGCTGGTCGATCCCGATGGCGTCGACCGACTGCGAGCCGACGCAGATCTCGAGTCGCTCGACGACTATTTCGACGAGGTCGACAAGCTCTGCGCGAGCGAGGGGTCGTGACGCCCGGAGCCAGTACTGCATCGTCATAAGCGAGGCGCTGGGATTGCGTGGCCGAGCGCGATGGAGTATCCAAGACCGGACATCATGCCCACACCACCCGGGGACGGCGGTGCGTGGAAGGGAGGGCCGGCCCCGGGGGCGACGAAGGAGATCATCATTCCCACGCACCAACCGCAACATCCAGGCCACCTGGCAACTCGCGAGGACCTGGTCGGCCGGCACGTACCGGTGGCCGACCCGGCGCTGCCGGTGGTCCAGGAGCAGACGGCCGGACTTCACTGGCCCCAGTACGTCAACACGCATCGACTCGTCGGCGGGCTGGTGGCGGGCGTCGCGGCCCTCCACATCGCCGACATGATCGGCTATTGGCTGCCCGGCATCGGCCTGCCGAAATTGGACTTCGCCTACTTCAACGGCACTCTCCTCATGCCCGACGCCGCCGCTACGCCGCAGTGGTTCGAGGGGCACATCTTCCACACCCTCAACGGCATGGTGTTCGCGCTCGGCTACGCGCTGGTGATCTTCCCGCTGCTGGGCAAGACACTGACGACCGCTCGCAACGTCGGTCGTGGAGTCGCCATGGGCATGGCGCTGGCAACGCTGAGCTGCCTGTGGTGGATCCCGTACCAGTTCCCGGATCTGCACGCGGGCTTCATGTCACTCGACCTCGGCTGGGACGTCGTTCTCGGCGTCTACCTGTGGCACCTCGCCTGGTCGCTGACGCTCGGCTTCTTCTTCAATCCGCAGGACTGACACCACACCGACGACGGTCACTCGGCCGCCGGCCAGGCCTGGAGCAGGCCGACGCCACTCGCGAGCAGATGCTCGTGGAGGTGTACGCCGGCGGCCGGGTCGGTGTCCGACCGCAGCGTCAATCGCCGCTCGCCGGGACCGACCGACGCGAGACTCCCACCGAGCACCATAGAGTCGGCGACCGTCTCGGCCAGCAGGCGTGTCTTGAGGGCGCTCCCGCGGGCGTCGATTACCTTCGTGTGCTCCAGCCGGGCCGCCCAGATCAGCCGGCTCTCGACCACCACGAGACGCCGCTGAGTCACCAGCACTGTGACTCTTCCACCGGCATCACACAGCAGCTCGGCGGCGAAGCCGATTCGCTCGTCATCCTCCATGAACGTCGCGAGCGCACGGTCGACCACCTCGGTCGGCAGCGGCTCGGCGGTATCGGCCGTACTTGGCACGGATGGTTTCGGCTCCTCGCCTCCCCAGCTCGTGTCGACCTCGGGTACCGCACCCGCGGCACGGGCCGCGTCCAGCAACGTAGGGAAGAAGTCGTGGAATGCCTCTGCGTCACGGATCCGCATGGTCTTGGTGACGTCGCCGCCCGAGGGCCCGCCGGCCGTCCTCGCCGTGACGACGAAGTCGCCGAGGCTGGGATCGATCGGCCGGCCCGCGAAGACGACGTACGCGAGCGCCACCGCAATCACGCGCTCTCGGACCTCGAAGATGACCCGTTGGTCGGTGACGAAGGCGAAGCCCGCCGCGTTCCGTTCGTGCGGGAATCGCACCGCAACTCGCGCACGCTGCCGCTCCCCGGGCTGCACCACCGACTTCACCTTCAGCCAGTCGCGCGTCTCCGCGGCGATGGCGCGGCCGCCCTGGGTCGCTGCCCGGACGTGGAGATCTTCCAGAGCACGGTCACCGACCGTGAGGTTGACTGACTTCCTGCGGGAGCGCACGGGGACGCACGTTAGTCGTCCGCGTACGGTCCCCTCAATGCGGCCGAGGGGGCGGGCAGCGGAGCAGGTGGTGGTTTCGACTGGGGAGACCACCTTCCGCCGGAGTCAGCTCTTGCCGAGCAGCCTGATCAAGCGTGCCGGGGCAACGACGCGGTAGGCGTCCTCGCAAAGCTCCGCAACCTCGTCCCAGTCGACCTCGTGGTCGAGTCGTACGCCCACCCAGCCCCGGCCGCCTACGTACGGCGGGCGGAAGTACCGCTCCGGCGATTCTGCGACCAGCTCTTCCTGGGCGCCGACCGGGGCAGCGCACCACAGGTGTGGGAAGTCGTGGTCGTGGTGGCCGTCGGGCCAGAGCATGACGAACTGCTTCTTGACGAAGAACGCAGGTGACCCATGACTCGGGCGCTCAGCGACTTCTGGCAGCCGCATGCAGATCGCTCGCACCTGGTCGGCGATGTCCGATGAGGGCACGTCTGGACCCTAGCGTCGGCTGCCATCCCGCTACCCCTGTGTCAGCAGATCCTGCATAGTCATTCCGTTCGTCGGGTGATCTGGGGGCATGGATCTCACAGCAGTGCGAGATGCTGGCGCTATGACACAGCGCAATGTCCTGGGTGGTGAGCTGGAACCGTGTGGCACGGACCCTGTCACTGGGTTCTTCCGGGACGGCAGCTGTAGGTCGGGCCCGGAGGATCTCGGCAGCCACACCATTTGCGCGGTCGTCACGGCTGAGTTTCTCGACCATCAGCGTGGCATCGGCAATGACCTGACGACACCGATACCTGAGTACGGCTTTCCGGGCCTCTCGCCTGGCGACCGCTGGTGCGTGACCGCAGTGAACTGGGCGCGAGCCTATGACGAGGGTGTCGCGGCGCCGGTCGTGTTGGCCTCCACCAACGAGGCGGTGCTGAGGATCGTGCCACTGGCGGCGCTCCAGGAGAACGCGGTCGACATCCCATCCGATCCGAGCTCGCTTGAGCCGTAGCCAAGACCTTCGCCAGCGACGGGCCGACCTCACAACGCGGTCCGCCCACGGCGGTTGGCTGCACGTCGGTGCCCGCCGCCTCGCGGCATGGGCCGCTGGCCGGCGCGGCTGGTTCTCTTGGCGGGAGAGTCTGTGCTCGCGCCGGGTCGCCGTCTGCACGAATGTGCGGAACGCGTCAGAAGTGGAAACGGGTCAGGCCACCCGGCTCCGTCGCCGAGACCACGATCGCCGAGCGTGGCTGGATGCGATACACGTTCCACGGCGGGGGACCTTGCGACGGTGCGGTGAACGGGGCAGTGATGCCCGACCCGCTCTCATCGGGCGCTGCCGGCCAACCACCATCCGCCCATGCCTTCGCAATGCGCGCCACCGCGGCCGGCTCGGTTACCCGCTCCGCATCACCCTCGATCACGACGTCCGCGTCGCGGACCGACAGCGCGACCGAACACCGCGGATCGCGTGTGACGTTGCGCCCCTTGCGCGTGCGCGCGCCGGTCTGGAACCAGAACGCGCCGTCCATCCAGAGGGCACCGACCGCGGTCACATGCGGGCTGCCGTCCTCGTTGACGGTCGACAGCCACGTCGTGCGGGCGTTCGCCGCGTCCGGTAGCGGAGTCGATCCCGCGTCGAGCTTCTCGGCCACCGCGGCCCAATCCAGCGGAGGCAGGCCATCCGCCTCACCCAGATTGATGCTCTCCATATCCGGAGCCTACCCGCCGACTCCTCCCCGACACGCACGGCCGCAACGACGCTCCCGGCCGTCCGCGCAGCGACTTACATGAATGGTGGTCCGGGCCGGCGCCGTGCGGCCGTCCCGTCGTCGGTTGTCGCTAGCGTGCCTCCGCCCGGCCGCCACCGTGCCGGTCTGCTACCGCCGAACTGATCGACCGACTTGTTCGGCGGCGCCGGCGATCGCGCGTGTGTACTGGTCGCGCCGGGCCTGGAACCGGTCACGGGGGGCGCACAGCGCGATGGCGGCGGTCGCCGGGCCGTCGCTGGTGCGTACTGGAGCGGCGGCGCAATCCACCCCTTCGAGGGCGTGCTGAGCCCCGACTGCGTAGCCGCGTCGGCGCGTGCGCTCGAGCTCGCCGGATTCGGGCCAGTCGCCGGTGCCGGCGGTTCGCTCCGCGAGCAGCACCGTCCCCGGCGGCGTCAGGTGCGCGGCAATAGGCTCCGTCGGTGCGGCCACCCCGCCGGGTGGGCGTTCGCTGGCGACGTACAGCACGCGGCCGCGTTCCCACGCCGTGATGTGGACCGTCTCGCTGAAGTGGCTCGCCAGCCGGCGCGTCGTCGGCGTGATCTCCCGGTACCCGCTCGTGGCCAGTTTCGTCTGCGCCAGTCCCAACGTTCGCCAGCCGAGCCGGTAGCGTCCGCACGGCAGCCGCTCGGTCAGGCCGGCGCTGGTCAGCTCTCCCAGCAGCGCGTGCGCGGTGGACTTGGCGATCCTCAGCTCTTCTGCCACCTCGGTCGGCCCCCAATCCGGACGCTCGACCGAGAAGAGATCGAGCACCAAGGCGGCCTTGTGGACGCTTGCGAGCATGGAACAAAGACTAGCTGCACCTCGCGAGGAGGAACGTGGACCGCTGTCCATGCGCTCGTTCGGTCCTCGTCCGCCGCCCGACGTTCGGCGTGTGCGGCCGGGCGGCCGCATCCGGGC
>JALDXR010000578.1:0-2836 GCA_032154865.1 Nocardioidaceae bacterium | reverse complement strand
GCTCCCGTCGGGTCCGCCACCGCCTGGCGGACCACCCCCTGGTGGTGAGTTCCCGCCTGGTGGTCCGCCGCCCGGGCCGCCGCCGGGACCGCCGCCCCCGATGGGTCCGCCGCCTGGATTCCCAACGCCGGCCGGCCGCCCGGCCGATGGCCCGCCGCCCTCCGGCCCGCTGCCACCCTTCAGTGACGAGTGGTCGACCCCCACGGAGTGGTCATCCGGTCGGGGATCGCCGACCGACCCGGGTGATTCGGTCGATCGCCGCAAGGTCCTGCTCGCCGTCGGCGGCGTGGCCGGGCTTCTTGTCGCGATCTATCTGGCCGGCTTGCTGTTCCTCGGCGGCAAGGTGCCGTCGGGGACCCAGGTCGCGAACGTCGACATCGGCGGTCTGTCGACCGAAGAGGCGCAGCAGCGGCTCGAGTCCGAACTGTCGGACAGTGCGCAGGAGCCGATCCGGCTGACCTGGAAGCACCAGACCTTCGAGATCGACCCGAAGCAGGCCGGGATCAGCCTCGACATCGAGGCGACGGTCGACAAGGCCGGTGGCGGTGGCGCCTGGAGCCCGGCGCACATGGTCGACGTGCTGTTCGGCGGCGATGAGGTGGATCCGGTGCTCGAGGTCGACCAGAAGGCTCTCGACGCCGAGCTCGCCGGCGTCGCCGAGGAGTTGAACGTCGAGCCGGTCGAGCCGATGGTCACGTTCAACCGACGCGGCGGACGGGACGTCACGCAGCCGGATCCGGGCCGTGCGATGGACCGAGATGCGGCCGTCAACAGCATTCTCGGCGCTTACCTCCGTACTGACGAGCCGGTCCAACTGTCCGTGGACGAGGTCGCGCCGACCGTCGACGCCGGAGAGCTGTCCGACGCCTTGGAGCAGATCGCCGACCCTGCGATGTCGGGGCCGGTGCCGCTGCAGCTGCCGAGCCGTACGGTGCCGCTGACCGTTCGGGAGTTCGCGCCCGCGCTGAGTCTGGAGGTCACCGACGGAGAGTTGGCCCCCAAGTTCGACATCGATCGGCTGAGCCAGGCCATCGACGGGCTCACCAAGCGGATCGGGTCGGAGGCCAAGAACGCCGAGGTGGTGCTGCGTAACGACCGGCCGGTCGTCATACCGGCCCAACCCGGCGTCACCCTTGACCCCGAGGAGGTCGCCGACGTGGTCACACCGGTGCTCGGCAAGACCGGCGACGAGCGCACCGTCGAGATCGAGACCTCGGTCGGCAAGCCCGACTTCACCACCAAGGAGGCCCGCGACCTCGGGATCCACCGGGTGGTCAGCAGCTTCACGACCTACTTCCCCCATGCGGACTACCGCAACGTCAACCTCGGGCGGGCCGCCGAGCTGATCACCGGCACCGTGCTCAAGCCGGGTGACACGTTCTCGCTCAACGACACCGTCGGCGAACGGACCGAGGAGAACGGCTTCACGGTCGGCTACATCATCAGCAACGGCGTCTACGCCGAGGACCTCGGCGGCGGCGTGTCGCAGGTCGCGACCACGACCTTCAACGCGGCGTTCTTCGCCGGCCTCAAAGACGTCGAGCACAAGACGCACAGCTTCTACATCGATCGCTATCCGGTCGGTCGCGAGGCGACGGTGGCGTGGCCGAGCGTCGACCTGCGGTTCAAGAACACGACACCGTACGGAGTGCTGATCGAGGAGTGGATCGAGCCAAGCACGCCGTCGTCGTACGGCGAGATGCACGTGCGGATCTGGAGCACGAAGTACTGGGACATCACCGCCGGAGCCTCGAAGCGCTACGACTACACCTCGGCAGGCACGCGGTACGACGCCTCGAAGGACTGCTACGCGACGACCGGCTACTCCGGATTCGACATCGATGTCTATCGCTACTTCCGGCGCCATGGCTCCAACCAGCTGGTCCGCAAGGAGACGATGCACACGACGTACATCCCGCTGGACACGGTGATCTGCCGCGCTCCGCCCGACGACAAGGGTCCCGGCGGCGGCAACCGTAGCGATCGCGGCGGTCGCTGAGCGACATCGCGCCGACCCGACCCGTGAGGGTAGCCGTTTTGCGAAACACGCCGGCGTGTTCCGCAATTCGGCTACCGCCAGCGGGCGGGCCCGTTCGTGAATGGGAGATGATCGAGGCATGGCCACGACCAGAGAGGTGCCCAATCCGGCCCACGAGGTCGTTGCCGGCATGACATGGGAGGTTCGTCCCATCCTGTCGACGGCAGCGGAATTCTCCGAGGATCGGGTGGCGCGTCTCGACGATCGGCTCCGGTCGCGAGGCGTTCGATGCTGGCTCGGATGGGCCAAAGGCGACAGCGGTCAAGGCGTGACCGGGACGATCCTGGTCGATGCCATCACGCCCGGTACGGCAGCCGATCGGGGCACCCGGCTGCTCGCCGAGGTCGCGAAGGACGAGGGGATCGAGACCGACGACGTACTCGAGGTCGTCGTCGCGCCGGCCGAGCGCGAGGGGGAGTAGCCGGATCGATCACTTCGGCAACGGCTTGGCCGCCACGATGTCCTCGATCGCGACGCGGGTGAGAGATCCGTCACGTCGCTCGACGACCGCGACGCCGTCGCTGTACGCGCGCAGGAATCCGATGACATCGGTCATCAGCGGCCCTCCACTCGGGCCCTTCTCGCCTCTGACAAGCGATCGGATCACCACGCGGCGGCCGAGATCACTGACGTCGATTGGCATGAATGTCTCCGCATGTCCGTCGGTTGGACCTGCTTGCGATGTGAGTCAGGCGTGGCGTGATACTAGGCTGGTTCGGCAGAGCAGATCATCGTGACCCTATGAGGAGGATCCCGTGACCTACGTCATCGCGCAGCCTTGCGTAGACGTCAAAGACC
>JALDXR010000577.1:0-2845 GCA_032154865.1 Nocardioidaceae bacterium | reverse complement strand
GAGTCGGATCCGTCGACGCGGTCGGGTCGCGCGCATGGCGGCTGCGTAGCGGGCCTGCCGGCGGACCTCGCGAGCGGTCCGACGTGCCTCGGCGTCCCGGACCTGGTCGTCGATCCTCTGCCTTGCGACAAGCAGGGCCGTGCCGGGGTGACCGAGCGAGTTCATGACGTCCTCCAGGTGGCGGGTCGGCGGTTGCCGACACCTCAACATTCGCCCTAAGACGCCTCCAGTAAATCCGGCGAACTCCCTATCTTCGGTTCGGGATGCCTTAGTCGGCTCCCGCGTCGACGCCACGTGTACGGAATCGACGCCAGCGCGCCCGCATGCCCTGGCCGGCGAGCGAGCGACTGCGCCCGTCCCGGATCGGCAGCATCGTCCAGATCCCGAAGCCGAGGCGAGCCCGCTCGGGGATGAAGGTGCCGCCGGCCTCGTACACCTGGTGGCCGTCGACCTGCCAGGTCGCCGTCGAACTGCTCCGGTCGAGCGTGATCTCGCACCTGCGTAGCCGGGTGAAGTCGTCGTCGAAATCCTCGTACGGCGACTCGACGACGTGGTAGAACGGCTCACCCGCGCCCCACGCGCCCAGCTGCTCGTGCAACGCGAGTACGCGGGTGGACGTACCGCAGACGGCGAACACGCGCTTGCTCACGTCGAAGTCGAAGGCGTGGAACGCGGCCATGCCCTGCCGGTAGTCGTCCGGCTCGCCACCGATGCTCTCGACGGCGAAGTCGACGGCGAACGTCGCCGGCCGATCCGGCGGCAGCTCGAACTCGCCGGTCGAGAAGACGAGGTACTTGGCGCTGTCGACGGGCTGGAAGGTGTCGTGCGACAGCGAGAAGCGCGGGATCGTCACGCGCACCTCGCCGTCGGCGACGGCGACCTCCGCGGCCGGGTCGATCGGGTTGTGGACGCCGCCCGTCGGGAGCGGCAGTCCGGCCGGGCTCCAGAGCTCAGCGTCGAGGTCCGGGCCGTCGAGCTCGTCGTAGGTGACGAAGTCGTCGGTCCTTGGTGCCGATCGGGTGCGATCCGTCGTCATGATTCGTCTCCTTTCGGTTGCGTTCTCACGAGGAAGACCCCTCGGCAGTTGATCACCTCGGTAGGGAGGACGGGGTCAGTGGGCCTGCTCGGTACGGGTCGTTCGGCCCAGGCCCCTTGCCGCCGTCACTACTTACGTTGGGCTCAAGCTATGCCACCCCGAAACGTCCCGTACGTCCGAGATCGGGGTTTGCGGAGGAGTTCATGATCAACCACCACGGTCCTTACAACCGAGCCCGGAGGGTCGCGCTTCTCGCGGTCGCCGGTCTCGTTCTGGCGCTCGGCGGCGCGGCCTGCGGCAACCAGACGGCTGACGAGAGCGCACGGGACGGGAACGCTTCGGGAGCGACCAAGCCCAAGCAACCGACCGGGGTCGGAGTCGAGCCGCAGCAGTTCACCCCCGTCGTCGCCTCGACGATCGGCCCCGAGACCGGGCCGGCCAGGGGGACCGACGGCCGATACCACGTCGCCTACGAGCTCCTGCTGACCAACGCGAAGGCTGTTCCGGCCACGATTCAGCGCATCGTGGTGCTCGACGAGGCCGACCGCGGCCGGGTGATCACCCGATTCCAGGGCGACCGCCTGGTCCAGAACATGACGACGCTCGCTCCAAGGCCGGTCGAGAACACGACGATCGAGCCCGACGGCTCGCGTTTGCTGTTCGTCGATCTCAGCTTCGGCTCCCGCGACGATGTGCCGGAGACCTTGATCCACCGATTCCGGCTGCTCGGCGCGGCCAACCCGGGATCGACCGAGCCGACGCCACTCACATACACGATCACGCCATTCGACATCGGAGCCCTGCGGCCGGTCGTCGTCGGACCGCCGCTCAAGGGCGACGGCTGGGTCGCGTTCAACGCCTGTTGTGACCTGAGATTCGCCCACCGTGGGGCGGTCCAGTCGGTCAACGGCGGTCTCTTCAACTCCCAGCGGTTCGCGATCGACTACATGCGACTGGATGACAGCGGGCACTTCGTCACCGGCGACGTGACAGATCCGGACAACTGGACCCAGTACGGTTCCGAGGTCATCGCCGCGGCCAACGGGACGGTCGTCAGTACCGCCAACGACCTCCCCAACCAGGTGCCGGGCTCGCTGCCGGATCCGGCGTCCTTCGACACCATCGAGAGCGTCGACGGCAATCACGTCATCATGAAGCTCCGCAACGGTGTCTACGCGTTCTACGCGCATCTCCAGATGGGCTCCGTCGTGGTCGAGCCCGGCGACAAGGTCAAACGAGGCGACAAGCTTGGCTTCCTCGGAAACACCGGCAACACCTCGGCGCCGCACCTGCACTTCCAGATCATGAGCGGGCCGGAGGCGGTGGCCTCCGACGCCCTCCCGTTCGTGGTCGACTCCTTCGGGTATGAGGGACAGGTCCCGCTTGAATTGGCCCTGGCGTCGGACGATCTGACCGAGGACTTCGGCGAGGATCGGCTCCCCGAGCCCGAGCCGCGCGAGAAGGAACTGCCGCTGAACCTCGCGATCGTCGGCTTCCCGGACGACTAGGTCGTGGTCACAGCACCGCGATCGGGTTGATCGGGGACCCGGTCGCGGTCGGCAGCCGGAGCGGCGCGATGACGCAAAGGAACGACCATCGCTCCGCCTCCTCGCAGACCGGTACGAGGTCCTCGAACTGCAGGTAGTCCATCAGCATGAGGCCGAGGGCGTTGACGGCGAGTACGTGGACCGGGAAGGCGACCCCGTCGGTCGCACTCGGCGCCGTGTCGCTGTTGCTGTCGCAGCCCAGGATCGCCACCTGACGCTCGGCCAGCAGCGGCATCACCTGCGGATGCAGGCCGGCCCGAGC
>JALDXR010000576.1:0-2845 GCA_032154865.1 Nocardioidaceae bacterium | reverse complement strand
GGCCGTACAACTAACGCATGAGGCGGTGGGTCGTCGTTGGTCTGACCGCGTTGGCATTGGCGCCGCTGGTGGCGTGCAGTGACGATGAGGCGAACGGCGGGGAGTTGTCGGAGGCGACGGCCGAGGGCGGGTATGGAAGCCACGTCGCGATCTACGAGCGGTGGTTCGCAGGTCCAACGCGGGGTGATCTCGCCGGTGACACCGATCTGGTCGCGGTCGCGCTCGACCGGGCCCGTCGGGTGATCGCGCGGGAGGCCGCCAGGAAACACAACAACGGTCAGGTCGTCGGCGAACCGCGAGCGGCATTCGCGGTGGACACGGGTCGCGGGTCGGTGGTCTACGCGCTCGGGCACATCAACTACGACATCGACTCCGAAAGCTATACCGCGTCAGGGGTTCCGTTGCCGTTCGCGGTGGTCGTGATGATGGACGATCGGGGGCGAGTCGTCGGTGTCCGCACCGAGACGCCGGTCAGCCAGGGCGAGTCGGGCACCATGCCACCCGAGGGTCCGTTCGCGCTGGGGACTTACGCCGATCCGGCCGGTGAGCAGCTACTCGTGCTCGACACCGGCGTAGAGCCGTCGGTCATGGTCGGGATTCGCCAGGGTGACCCTGAGACCGGGCCGATCGCCGTCGAGACCTGGCAGCGGCCGGACGTGTCGACGCGGGGATACGCCCTCCTCGACACGGAGGGCACCGTGTCCATGACCGCGGAGATCCGGGCATCCGAGGGCCGATACAGCGGCGAGGTCACCGGGACAGTGGGGGAGGGCCTCTACTTCAGTGGACTGATGGCCTGCTGCTCTCGCCGTGCCGTCACCGGAGGCGAGGCTCCGCTGCCCAACCGGGAGGCACGCGCATTGATCCGGTCCGCCGCCCGGGACCGGATCTCGCCAGGCCAGTACGCGGCGTCGGAGCTGACCAAGGGCGTTCAGCAGGCCCGGCTCTCCGACGGTGGGATCGTCCTCGTCCGGAACATCAACACCTACCAGGTGGTCGCCGCTCGGCTTGCCGACGGGAGTCTCGTCGCCGCCCGGTGCGTCAACCCCAGCCAGGTGCGATCGTTCGTCTGCCATGTGCCGACCACCGACGCATGGTTCGTCGGAGCAGATTGCCGTGACCTCGAAGTGCGTACGGCCGGTAGCAGTTGGCAGGACGGTGCCTACCTCGATCTCACGAGCATGGCGCTGGTCGAGGGTGCGTCGCCTCAGATGCGAGTGAAGGTCGACGGTGAGTGGGCGACGATGAACCTCGACCAGGCTCACGACCCCGCGGGTCCGACCGCCTACGAAGCCTACGGTCGGCAATGTGCGGCATCCGGCATGGTTCGACCATCGACCTAGATGCGGTGGGCGGACCCGTCAGGGTCCGCGCAGTTTGAGTCTCACCTGGAGCGTCTGCGGTTTCTCGCTGTTGCCCAGCGCATCGACGGAGAAGTACGTGATGTGGTACTCGCCGTTGGCAGTGAATGTCGGCAGTGTGAACGTGTTGCCCGGATCGATGTAGGCCACGCGTCGCTTCGCGGCAGTGTCATCCTCGACGCGGACATGTATTTCCTTCACGCCGACCAGGTCGTCTACCGCCTGGAACGACACGCTGACCTCATCGCGGTTCCAGCCCCCGGGGTTCGGTTGTGGCGAGACGGCGGCCATGGTGAAGGGGCCAGTCGTATCGGCCGGCGGTGGGGAGGGTTCGGCCGGAACGTCGCCGATACCGGTGAAGCTGACCTCGACGACCTTGTGGCCGGGCAGGACGGACAGGTTGCCGGTGACTTCTCGGAATTCGCCGCTGGCATCGAACCAGTACGGCTTCGCGACGGCCCTCAATGCCTGGCTGGAGGGGAAGGCGTAGTAGAGCTTGGCCGGCTTGCCCTCGAGTTTGCGCCCGTGCAGGTACATGATCAACGCATGCTCGTGGGCATGAAGCATGTTCTTGCCGAATCCGGACTTCCCCAGGTCGGTGTCCTCGGGGTTGCGCGACACGCGGAAGAACGTTTCCCGCGCCGGATATGCCGGGTCGCGATCGACGTAGACATCCAGCCAGGTTTGGGCAGAGCGAGCCAGCCGATCGAGATTGGTGAAGCCGTCGTTGAGGTCCATCGCCGCTAGCGTCTGGTCGGCTTCGTCGTGCATCCACCATGAGCTGTCCGGCTCGACGTTGCCGAGCTGGAAGTTTCTGAGCCGCTGGTTCCAGCGGGAGGCGGCATCGTCCCACGCTCTGTTCAGCAAGGTGGTCCGATCCGTGCTCAGGCTCGCCCAGGGGTGGTCCGGGAACATCTGATCCGCGTTGTAGATCATCTCGTAGCTCTTGATGTTGTGCCCGAAGTCGGTCTGGAGCGCGTTGAAGTTCCCGAACCGTAGGGTGCGACCCCAGAACCACCAAGGGTTGGCGGATGTCGCGGGGTTCTTGTGTCGCTCGATCAGGGCCTGCGTCAGAAGCCGGATGTCGTTTCTGAACTGGGCACGCCGGTCCGGGTCGGTGAGCAGCGCGGTGTTCGACAGATACATCGCCGTCACGGGGACCAGGTAGTTGGTGATGTCGCCGCCATTGCCGCCGGTGTCCACCTCGGTCGACAGGTCGTAGGTCAGTGTGTCCCTGACGCGGTACGGCATCCCGGGGACGACGTACTTGTCGAACAGCAGGTCGCGGACGGCGAGGAGATCCGCCTCTGCGGCTGGGTCGCGGGTCACGTTGAAGTACATGCCGTAGGCAAGACCCAGCGAGGCCAGGTCGAACACGTCCTTGTTGGCCTCGCGGTTAACTGGCTCGCCGTTGACGTCCAGCTCGCCGAAGTAACCGCCGTAGACGGGGTCCTTGGCCTTCGTGTTGATCCAGTCCAGTCCAG
>JALDXR010000575.1:0-2853 GCA_032154865.1 Nocardioidaceae bacterium | reverse complement strand
GGGCCCGGCCTGGCCTCAGTAGCTGTAGCCCGATCCGTTGCCGCTGTTGTCGCTGCTGCCGCCGTAGCCGCCGCCGTTGCCACCGTTCATGTCACTGGTGTCGCTCTGCTTGGTCACGGCCGCGTGCCAGGTGAACGACGTGCCTCCGAAGCTGTCGGAGACGTCGTTGCCGTTCGTCTCGCCAGGTCCGTGGTCGAGCGAGAAGGTGTAGAGCGGAGCGCCGTCGAAGGCCAGCTGCTTTTCGCCGTCGTCGGACCGCGTGATGACACTGAGGCCGTTGACGTTGTTCGGCAGATTGCCGCTGGCCTGAGCCGGCGTCCAGAAGCCGAGGCAGGCGTCGGTGCACTTGATGGTGCCGTGCGATTCCTGGTTGGCGAAGTAGAGCGTCATGCCGGAACCGTCGACGAGCACATCTCCTACGCCGGAGACGTCGCTGACGCCGACCATTCCTGAGCCGGAGCCCGTGCTGGACGTGCTGGAGCCGTCCGAGCTGTTGCTGGACCCACAGGCCGCCAGCGTGGCAGCGAGCATCGCCGCCCCGGCCGGAACGGCCCATCGGGTGAGTTTCGATGAATTCCTCATGCCCCGCATACGCAAGGAGGACCCGGGTGGTTCAACGATGAACCATTCGGCGTTCTGGCGCGTTATGCAGGTGTGGATGAAGCCGCCCACAGCCGAAGCGAAGCTGCGGTACGCGCGATGTATGACCGGTATCGCGCACCGTTGCTGGGGTATGTCCTGCGCTCGGTTGGCGGGGACTACCAGCAGGCCGAGGACATCGTGCAAGAGACGATGACGCGAGCCTGGCAGCGATCCGACTCGCTGACTCCGGACGACGCCGGACCCTGGCTGTTCACCGTGGCACACAATCTCGTCGTTTCGGGCTTTCGGCGCCGGTCCGCCCGCCCGACCGAGGTACCGATCGGCGAGCGCGACTTCCCGACGGTGGGTGACGACATAGACCGCGTACTCCAGTCCTGGCAGATCGCCTCGGTGTTGCGCGGACTCAGCGACGACCACCGCCACGTGATCATCGAGCTGTTCTATCGCCGTCGTACCGTGTCGGAAGCCGCCGCGGTGCTCGGTATTCCGGCCGGGACCGTCAAGTCCCGGTCCTACTACGCACTTCGCGCCCTCCGGGTCGCGCTCGAGGAGCAAGGGGTGATGAGCTCATGACCTGCGTGCAGACGACCTCCCTCGGCGCGTACGTGCTCGGAGCCCTGGACGGTCCCGAACGTCTGGCGACCGAGGAACACCTGCGCGAGTGCGCCTACTGCCGCGAGGAGCTGGTACGGCTGGCCCCCTTGCCCGGCCTGCTGGCCCAGGTGTCGCTGGACGAGCTCGGCGAGCCCGAGGGTGATCTGCTCCGCGAGCCGGTCCCGGCCTGGGCACCGCCGTCGGACCCTCAGCCCTGGTGGCGTCGGACCCGCGTACTCGCCGCAGCAGCGGCAGTCGTCGCGATCCTCACCGCGGTCGGCATCGCCGGCGTGGTGGTCGGCCAAGACTCTCCCACCGAGACCGCTGCCACGACCTGGTCGACCACACCCTCGTCAACCGGTATCGACGCGACCGCAAGCCTCTCGGCCCGCGGTTGGGGCACCAACGTGGAGCTCGCGATGGACGACCTGCCGGCGGGGCAGCGTTGCCGCCTCGTCGTCTGGTCCGACGACGGCCGCGTCGAGACAGCCGGTTGGTGGACCACCGGCTACTCGACGTCAGCCGAGGTGCCCGCCAGCACGTCGATCAATCTGGGGTCGATCGACCGCATGGAGGTCCACGCGGGCGACCGCGTGCTGGCAGTCCTGCACCCCTGACGGCCGGCTGACGATCGGCTGGCGAGACAGCCACAATCAGCTATGGACTCCCCGGGGCGCCGGGTGTAGAAGTATGCCCGCGAGCTGGGTCACTGACGAGACGCCGTTGACCGGCGCCGTCAGGTCGACAAGAGGGAGACGAAGCGTGGCTGTGTTCTTTCATGCGATCATTCGCCGCCAGTCCATCGGACACGGACCCAACCGAATGGGTTCGATCGCGATCTATCGAGACTCCGAGATGAACGACGGAGCGATCGCCAAGCCGGTCACCCGGCTTCGTCTCGCGCCAGGACAGGATCCGGTCGTGCTCATGAGCATGCGCGGCTGGGAGACCTGCGGCGAACCCACTCAGCGGGCCGGCATGACCGTCGTCGCGGTGCAGCCGGCCGAGTGGAGCAAGACCGCCTCCTGACGGCTCATGGGCGCCGCTCGACGACTCCGGCCGCGGCCAACCGACGCAGCAAGGCGTCGTGTGGCAGTGCCTCGGCGCGACGGCCGCGGAAGCCGACCGTCGTGGTGGCCGTCAGCAGCGAGTTGAGTACGGCCTCCTCGACCGACTCCAACGCGGCCGAGAAGAGCGGACTGAGATCGGCGTCCGCGATCGGCATGGCCCGCTCGGCAGTCGAGAATGCGATGGCGTAATCCCCGCTGCCATGGGAGTAGTCGGACCCGACTCGCGCCAGCGCGTAGATCCCGCGTCGGGCCAGCCGGCCCAGCTGGCGGGCATCCAGGGCGGCGTCGGTCGCGAGCACGATCATGCAGGACCCGCCGGGTGGATCGGCGGTCCCGGCACTCGGCTCGAGGAGATGCTCGGGCGACGCGGCCACGCCGAGCACCGTGAGCCGACCGCCGAAGTTGCACTGGACGAGGGCGCCCAATGTCACGTCGACATCGCCTACCCGCGCTGTTCTCGACGACGTCCCGATGCCGCCCTTGTAGCCCAGGGCCATCGTCCCGGTGCCAGCGCCGACGCAGCCCTCGTCGGGGCGCTCCGACGACGCCGCGGCCAACGCCTCAGCGACGTGGGTCTCAGTGACGG
>JALDXR010000093.1:0-9537 GCA_032154865.1 Nocardioidaceae bacterium | reverse complement strand
GGTGTTCGACATCATGAATCGCGGTGGCCTTCAGGCTGGCGGCACGGGCGTGCTGGCCGTGCAGCGCATTCGAATCATCCACGCCGTGATTCGGCTGCTCATGCAACGGAAGTTCGAGACCTCCAGCCGGCTGGCGGCGCTCTCTGGAGTCGGAAGGCTGGAAGGCGACGGCCTGCCGATCAACCAGGCCGAACTGCTGTACACGCTGATGACGTTCTCGCACGTCGTGCTGCGCTCGTTCGAACGATTCGGCTGCGTACTCACGCCATTCGAGCAGGAGAGCTACGTGCACACCTGGAACGTGGTGGGTGCGTTGCTCGGCATTCGCGAATCGCTCCTGCCGCACGACGTCGAGGACGCCCGCCGCACTTTCGATCAACTGCGCGCGAAGTACGCGGGACCGACGGACGCGGGGGTGAGGCTCGCCGCGGCGCTGGGCCCGTACTGGCAGTCCCACTTGCCACTGGTGCCTCACACCATCGGCCTCGAGCTCTTGAATCATGTGACGACGGAACTGCTCGATCCAACGACGTGCCACTGGCTGAAACTGGACGAACTCCCGCGTTTGTCCTCGCTGGCCGACCATCTGCTCACCCGGCTCGAGCACATGCGATCGCAACTGTTGTCCGGCATGTTCGGCGACTTTTCCGATACCGGGCGGTCGGCGGCCTGTCGCGCCATGTCGTAGGCGTCGACCAGGTCGCGATAGGCCGGTGACGAGGCGACCAGCTCGGCGTGCGGACCGCGCTCGACGATCCGCCCTCCGGCCAGGAAGAGCACCTCGTCGGCGAGGGCGATCGTCGCCTTGCGATAGGCGACCACCACGACGGTCGTCTCGCCGCCCTCGGTCCGATCGCGTAGGCCCTGCAGGATCCGCGCCTCGACGTCGGGGTCGACGGCGCTGGTCGAGTCGTCGAGGATCAGCAGCCGCGGCCGGCGTACGAGCGCACGGGCCAGGGCGATCCGCTGCCGCTGGCCGCCGGACAGCGTGGTGCCCCGCTCGCCGAGCTGGCTGTCGAGACCGTTCGGCAGGCTGTTGACGAAGCGGTCGGCCTGGGCGATCCGCAACGCCTCCCAGACCGCGTCGTCGTGGACCGGAAGGCCCAGTGTGACGTTCTCCCGGATCGAGTCGTCGAACAGGAAGGCGTGCTGCGGCACCAGCGAGACGGCATCGGACAGCGCCGTATGGGTCAGGTCTCGGGCGTTCTGACCGTCGAACAGGACCGCGCCGTTGACCGGGTCGACCAGGCGGATCAGCAAGCTGGCCAGCGTGCTCTTGCCGGAGCCGGTGAGTCCCACGACGGCGACCGTGTGACCTGGCGTGACATCGAAGTCGAGGCCGTCGAGCACCGGACTGTCCCCGTCGTAGGCGAACCGCAGGTCGCGGACCTCCAACCGCAGCGCCGTCGAGCCCGGGAGTCCGTCGGCGCCGTAGCGCGCCCGGCCGCGGGCCGTGAGCACGGCTTGCACCCGCTCCCAGCCGATCACGGTGCGGGGCAGACCGCCGAGCACCCATCCGAAGGCGCGAAGCGGGAACGCGATGACGGTGAACAGATAGGCCACCTGCACGACGTCACCGGCCTGCGCGGCGCCGGCCAGCACCCGTTCGACGCCGAGCACGACGACCATGAGCACCCCGATGTTGGGGAGGGCCTCGACGACCGGGTCGAAGATGCTACGGATCTTGCCGGCGGCGATGTTGGCGTCGCGCAGCTCGTACGTCGTGCGAGCGAAGCGCTCGGTCTCCGCGGCCTCCCGGCCCAGCGCCTTCACGACGAGGGCGCCGTCGAACGACTCGTGCGCGACCGAGCTGACGTCGGCACGCAACTCCTGGGCGAGGCTGACCCGCTCCGACAGGAAGCGCTGGTAGCCGACGTTGATCCCGAACAGCAGCGGGAAGATGACCAGGCCGACGAGCGTCAGGACCACGTCCGCCGTGAGCATGGCGATGACCGCCACGACGAGCATCGCGATGACGCCGAGCGCCATCGGCAGCGGCATCATCGCCTCCCAGACCGCCTCGACGTCCGCGTTCGCGTTGGACAGCAACTGGCCGGTCGGATGCCGGTTGTGCCAGCTCATGGGCAGCTCGAGATAGCGACGGGTGACCCGGCGCCGATAGCCGGCCATCAGCCGGAAGTAGACGATGCCGCCGATCAGACGGCGCGCGATGATCCCCAGCGCTCGCAGGATCGCCACGCCCATGAAGAGCGCGATCACGGCCGCCGCCAGACCGGTCTCGAGCTCACCGGCCTCGAACGACGGCGCGATCACGTGGTCGGTCGCCCAGCCGAGAACCCACGCGTCGGCGACGGTCAGCGCGCCGAAGACCACGCTGCCGACCAGAGCCAGCGAGAACAGCCGGCGCTCCTCGCGCATGCCGATGAAGAGGATCGACAGCCCTCGCCATGTCGTGCCGCGTCGTTTGCCGGGTCCCGCCGAGAGACTCACCGGACCTCGAATCCGGCACTGTCCAGCGCCCGTTTGACGTCGGCGACGGCGATCTCGCCGAAGTGGAATACGCTCGCCGCGAGTACGGCGTCGGCGCCGGCGTCGACAGCGGCCGGGAAGTCCTCGGCCCGGCCGGCGCCGCCGCTGGCGATCAGCGGAACGGTGCTGACCTCGCGGACCGCCTCGATCATCGCGACGTCGAAGCCGTCTTTGGTGCCGTCGGCGTCCATCGAGTTGAGCAGGACCTCGCCGATGCCCCACGCGCAGGCCGACTCCACCCAGCCGACGGCGTCGATTCCGGCCGAGCGACGGCCGCCGTGCGTCGTGACCTCGAAACCACTGGGCTGGTCGGCACCGCGCCGGGCGTCGACGCTCAACACGAGCACCTGGGAGCCGAACCGCTCCGCGATCTCGGTGATGAGCTCCGGACGCTCGACGGCGGCGGTGCTCACCGCGACCTTGTCGGCGCCGGCTCGCAGCAGCCGGTCCACGTCGTCGGCGGAGCGGACGCCGCCGCCCACGGTCAAGGGGATGAAGACCTGCTCGGCGGTGGACGACACGACGTCGTAGGTCGTCTCACGCGACGCCGCCGAGGCCGTGATGTCGAGGAAGGTCAGCTCGTCGGCGCCCGCGCGGTCGTAGGCCGCGGCCAGCTCGACCGGGTCGCCCGCGTCGCGGAGGCCTTCGAACCGAACGCCCTTGACGACCCGACCGGCGTCGACATCGAGACACGGGATCACGCGGACCGCGACCGTCATGAGACGGCTGCCTGGCGTACGACCTGCAACGCCTCGACCAGGGTGAAGGCGCCGGAGTACAACGCCTTGCCGATGATGACGCCCTCGACGCCGACGTCCACCAGGGCGCTGAGGACGCGCAGGTCATCGAGGCTCGACACACCACCGGACGCGACGACGGGGCGCTCGGTCCGGTCGCACACGCTTCGGAGGAGATCGGCGTTGGGGCCCATGAGCGTGCCGTCCTTGGTCACGTCGGTGACGACGTAGCGAGGGCAGCCGTCGTGCTCGAGACGGTCGAGAACCTCGAACAGTTCTCCGCCGTCCCGGGTCCAGCCACGAGCGGCGAGCCGGCCCTCCCGTACGTCGAGACCGACCGCGATCCGGTCGCCGTGCTCGGCGATGACACGGGCACACCAGTCCGGGTTCTCGAGGGCGGCCGTGCCCAGGTTGATCCGGCGCGCGCCAGTAGCCAGCGCGGCGGCCAGGCTGTCGTCGTCGCGGATGCCGCCGGACAGCTCGACGCGGACGTCCAGCCGCTTCACCACGTCGGCCAGCAGCTCTCGGTTGCTGCCGCGCCCGAAGGCGGCGTCGAGGTCCACCAGATGGATCCACTCGGCACCGTCGGACTGCCAGGCCAGGGCCGCGTCGAGCGGATCGCCGTAGGACGTCTCGGTCCCGGCCTCGCCGCGGACCAGCCGGACCGCCTGGCCGTCGGAGACGTCAACAGCCGGCAAGAGCTCGAGTGGGGTCACGGGACCACCCTAGGAGGTGATCCGGACAGCCCAACCGTCGTCTCGGCGCCGGCCGATCAGCGATAGGTGGGACCGCTCGACGGCTGCGTGGCGGCGACGGCGGACACCAGGTGGGTGAGGGCCCGGTCGGCCGACGCACCGGCGTAGACGCGGAACGACTCGACCGTCCCGTCGGAGTAGCTGACCGTGAGCCGGTACTGAAAGAGGTCGCAGCACGGTGGCTTGCCGGTGCTGCCCTCGGCGCCCTCCAACGCCTCCGGGCTCGCCGCGGCGAACACCGCCCGATGCCCGGGATCGGATGGCCCGATCTGCCAGGTCTGACTGACTCCGGCGAAGCCGCCGGACCGGGTCATCGTGACGCTGTCGACCGAGGTCTGCGGCTCGGGTGACTCCGTGGGCTCCGGCTGCGGCGCCGGCTCGGACGACGGCTCCGGCTCGCTCGACGGGGACGGCTCGGGCGATCGGGTCGGCTCCGGCTCGCTCGAGGCCGTGGGCTCGGGCGATCGGGTGGCCGACGGGGAGTCCTCCGTCGCGGCTGGGGCGGGCTCCTCGGAGCCACATCCGGTGAGGACGAGCGCGGCCGTGGCGAGGACTGCCGTGATCAGTCGTCTCATGTCGCTGCGACGCAGCCTTCGGCCGGCGAGTTCCGGCAGCGTGCACCGGGTTCCGTCAGCGCTCTCATCGCAGTGTGCCGAGCACCTGCCCCGGTGCCACTTCGCATGGCCCGCACGCACTCTGCACGGCGTCCATCCCGTGCAGAGTGAGCACTCACCACGAGAACGTGGTGTTCGTCGCGCGCTCACCGCAGCGTCCCGAGCCAGTTGCGCAGCAGGACCGCGCCGGCGTCACCGGACTTCTCGGGATGGAACTGGGTCGCCCACAGCGGCCCGTTCTCGACCGCCGAGACGAATCGGTCGGCGCCGTACCGGGTCCAGGTCACCACTGGAGCCACGAACGGCGGCTGCGCGTCGAGGAGCCACTCACGGACCGCGTACGAGTGCACGAAGTAGAAGCGCTCGCCCTCGACGCCGGCGAACATCGCACTGTCCGGCGGCGACTCGACGGTGTCCCAGCCCATGTGCGGGATCCGGTCGGCCGTCAGCCGCTCGACCGACCCCGGCCACTCGCCGCAGCCCTCGGTCGTGACACCGTGCTCGATGCCGCGTTCGAAGAGCACCTGCATACCGACGCAGATGCCGAGGACCGGCCGCCCCCCGGCCAGCCGGGAGCCGATGATCCGCGGTCCCTGGACCTTGTCGAGACCTTCCATGCACGCGGCGTACGCGCCGACGCCCGGGACGACGAGACCGTCGGCCCCGCCGGCCTGCTCCCGATCGGCGCCCAGCGTCACCTCGGCACCGGCGCGCTCGACGGCTCGTACGACCGAGCGCAGATTGCCCGACCCGTAGTCGAGCACCATCACCCGCGGCCGGCTCATGCCACGTCGCGGGCCAGAATCGCGCCGAGGATCACGAAACCGAAGGCGATGGCGAACAGCAGCAGCACGGTCGGCAACGGCTTCTGCTGCCGGAAGAACGCGATCCCGCCGCCCATGAAGAAGCCACCCAGGATGAGCAGGATGAGTGCGCCGGTCATCGCCGCTCCCCCAGGCTGCCCTTGGTGCTCGGCACGCCGGGCTCGCGTGGGTCCAGCGCGACCGCAGCGCGAAGCGCCCTGGCGACCGCCTTGAACTGGGCTTCGACGAGGTGATGGGGGTCGCGACCGGACAGCACGCGAACATGGAGCGCGATCCGGGCATGGGACGACAGCGACTCGAAGACGTGCCGGGTCAGCGACCCGACGTACGTGCCGCCGATGACGACGTACTCCTGTCCCTCGGGCTCGCCGGTATGGACGCTGAACGGCCGGCCGGCCACGTCGACAGCGCACTGCACGAGTGCCTCGTCGAGCGGCACCAAGGCGTCGCCGAAGCGCCGGATGCCGCTCTTGTCGCCGAGCGCCTCGTCGATCGCCTGTCCGAGGGTGATCGCGACGTCCTCAACGGTGTGGTGGGCGTCGACGTGGGTGTCGCCCTTGGCCCGGACGGTCAGGTCGAACAACGCATGCCGGGCCAGCGACTCGAGCATGTGGTCGTAGAACCCGACGCCGGTCGAGATGTCGGCGATGCCGGCACCGTCGAGGTCGAGTTCGACCGTGACGCTCGACTCCGACGTCGTACGCTCGCGCCGACTGCTGCGGCCTTGCTGGGTCACCGGCGGACCACCTCTCGCAGAGCATCCAGGAACTCGTTCATCTCTTCCGGCCGGCCGATCGAGACCCGAAGCCAGCCCGGCGGTCCAGTCTCGCGGATCAGCACGCCGCGGTCGAGCAGACCCTGCCAGACCGCATGCCGGTCCTCGAACGTGCCGAACAGCACGAAGTTGGCGTCGGAGTCGCTCGCCCGAAGGCCCAGGCGCCGGAGCTCCGTCACCAGGTCGTCGCGCTGGGCGCGCAGCTTGTCGACGGCGCCGAGCAACTCGTCGGCGTGCCGCAACGCGACTCGAGCGACCTCCTGGCTCAGCGCCGACAGGTGGTACGGCAGCCGGACGATCCGGACCGCGTCGACGACGGCCGGGTCGGCCGCCAGGTAGCCGAGCCGACCGCCGGCCAGCGCGAACGCCTTGCTCATCGTCCGGGTCACGACGAGCCGGGGCCGGCCGGGCAGCAAGCGCAACGCGCTCGGCGTCTCGGGATGGCGGAACTCCGCGTACGCCTCGTCGACCACGACCAGGCCGGGCGCGGCGTCGTGGACGGACTCGATCTGCTCTAGCGGCAGCGCCGTGCCGGTCGGGTTGTTCGGCGACGCCAGCAGCACGACCGAAGGCTGCTCGGCGGCGATCAACGCCATGGCCGCGTCGAGGTCGAGGGTGAAGTCGTCGGCCCGGCGGCCGGTGACCCACCGGGTGTGGTTGTCGCGCGCGTATTCGGGATACATGGAGTAGGTCGGCGCGAACGACAGCGCGGTCCGGCCGGGGCCGCCGAACGCCTGGAGTAGTTGCAGCATGATCTCGTTGGAGCCGTTGGCCGCCCAGACCTGCGAAGCCGACAGACCGTGACCGAGGTAGGCCGCGAGATCGGATCGCAGGGCGGCCGCCTCCCGGTCTGGGTAGCGGTTCAGTCCCGCCGCGACCCGCCCCGCTGCGGCGGCGATGTCGGCGACGACAAGGTCGCTCGGCGGGTACGGGTTCTCGTTGGTGTTCAGGCGCACTGGCACGTCGAGCTGCGGCGCACCGTAGGGCTCGAGGCCACGCAGCTCGTCCCGCAGCGGCAACTCGCTGTCGCTCACGCGTCCTCCTCGCTACGGTCGTCGATCACGTGAGGGCTCGCGGCGTTGAACGGCTCGCTCGCTGTCGTTCACGAGTCCCCGTCGATCCGGACCCGGATGGCCGCGCCGTGGGCCGGCAGGTCCTCCGCCTCGGCCAGTGCGACCACGTCGTCGCGGGACGCGCGCAGCGCCGCCTCGGACCAGGTGACGACCTGCACCGTCTTGGTGAACGACCGGACCGACAGGCCCGACGAGTGGCAGGCGCAGGCGGCCGTGGGCAGCACATGGTTGGAGCCGGCGCAGTAGTCGCCCAGCGAGACCGGCGCCCAGGGCCCGACGAAGATCGCTCCCGCATTGCGTACCCGCATCGCGAGCGACTCGGCGTCGCGGGTGTGGATCTCGAGATGCTCCGGTGCATAGGCGTCGACGACCTCCAGGCCCTGCTCCATGTCGTCGACGAGGACGACCGCCGACTGCTGGCCGGACAGCGCAGCCGCGATCCGGTCCCGGTGCTTGGCGGCGGGCACCTGCCGGTCGAGCTCGGCCGTGACGCGATCGGCGAGCACCTGGCTGTCGGTGACGAGCACGCTCGCCGACTGCGGACCGTGCTCGGCCTGGCTGATCAGGTCGGCGGCGACTCCCGCCGGGTCGGCGTCGGCGTCGGCCAGGATCGCGATTTCGGTCGGCCCGGCCTCGGAGTCGATCCCGATCCGGCCCTTGAGCAGTCTCTTGGCGGCGACGACGTAGCTGTTGCCGGGCCCGGCGACCAGGTCGACCGGCCGGCAGGCCCCGGCACCCCACGCGTACATCGCGATCGCCTGGGCGCCGCCGACCGCGTAGACCTCGTCGAGTCCGAGGAGTGCGCAGGCCGCCAGGATCGTGGGATGCGGCCGGCCGCCGTGCTCGCGTTGCGGTGAGCTGGTGACCGCGATCGAGGGCACGCCGGCGACCTGGGCGGGTACGGCGTTCATCACGACGCTCGAGACGAGCGGCGCCAGACCGCCCGGCACGTACAGTCCGACCCGGCCCATCGGCACGATGCGGCGTCGCACGGTGCCGCCCGGAACGACCTCGGTGACGACATCAGGGTCGAGCTCGGCCTCGCAGGTGCGACGCAGCCGCGCGATGGCCTCCTCCAGACCGCGCCGGACGTCGGCATCGAGCCGATCCAGCGCCTCGGTCAGCAGCTCCGGCGGCACGACCACGTCGGCCTGATCGACTCCGTCGTAGCGCCGGCCGGCGTCGAGTACGGCGGGCAGGCCCCGATCGCGTACGTCGTCGCACACCGCGCGTACCGTCTCGACGAGCTCGTCGAGGTCGCCGTCGGCACGCGGCACGAGTGTCCCGACCGCGAGATTGTCGCGGCCGGCGGCCCGAAGATCGAGGTGGCGAATCACGCGCTCAGTCTACGAACCGGGCATCTCGCCCGGGCGCCATGTCCGACTGGGGAACAGCCGCCGACCAGTACCGTCGAGTGCGTGGCCTCGACGTTGCGGATCCTCCCGCTGGACAGCGTCCTGTTCCCGGGGATGCGGCTGACCGTCCACGTGATGGAGCCACGACTGCGCGAGATGGTCCGCCAGCTGGCCAAGTCCGCCAAGCCCACGGACCGACGGCTTGGCGTCGTCGCGATCCGCGAGGGCTACCAGATCGGCCGCCGGCACGGTCGCCAGTCCGCCCACCGGGTCGGCTGCGAGGCGCTCATGACGCAGGCGAAGGAACGCCCCGACGGCAGCTGGGACATCTCGCTGCTGGGACGACGCCGGGTACGGGTGGAGGAACTCGTCTCGGAGAGCCGCACCAACGCCGTCGCCGCGGTGACGTACCCGACCGAGATCGACGGACCGACCGATCCGGAGACGGTGGCGAAGGCGCTCGAGGCCTTCGAGGCGTATCGCAACGCGGTCGCCGGCCAAGGCGGGCCGCAGGTGCCGCTCGACGACCTGCCGACCGATCCGCTCCCGCTGTCGTACGCCCTGTCGACCGCGACCACGCTTCCGCTGCGGGAGCGTCAGGTGCTCCTCGAGGCACCGCATGCCGCCGCCCGGCTCCGGCGGCTGACCCTGATGCTTCGGGTCGAGCTGTCGGCGATCCAGGCCGTCGCGAGTCTCCCCGCGACCCGGCTGGCTCGCACCGGCTGGTCGCCGAACTAGGGGTCAGCACCCGTCTGCGCCGGCGTCTGCGACTCGCCGAACCGAGCAGACCGGCGCCGCGAAACCTGTCCCCGACGCCGGCCCTCGGGATCCTCGCTAGTCGAAGACCAGCCGCATCGTGAGGCGCTGACCGTCGTCGACCTGAGTCAGGCTCGCCCCCATGGCGCGCATCGGCT
>JALDXR010000574.1:0-2860 GCA_032154865.1 Nocardioidaceae bacterium | reverse complement strand
GGGACCTGCCCCGCGGCGTCAGTGATGGTGCTGGATCAGCCCGCGTCGGGCGCTACGAGCTCAGGAAGCTTGGCTTCGAACAGGTCCGCGAAGGTCAGTGACGGCAGGATCCGACCTTGGGGGCGTGCGTCGGCGGCCAGGTCGGCTGCCCATACGGCCGAACGCATCCGCTGGTTGGGCGTGCCGTGATGACCCGGGTTGTCGAACGCACAGTCACCCACCGCGAAGAATGCCTTCTCGGTGTCGAGTACCCGCTTGGCGTTCAGCGCCAGGCCGCGGGCGTGGACGCCGAAGTACGTGCCGAACGCGTCGGCCATGAGTTCGGTACGCCTGGTCGCCTCGGGTCCGGTCAGGGGCGAGTCGAAGAGGTTGTCCTCGAACTGGACGTGGTGTCCGAACTCGTGGCCCATCACGACGCGCGGGCCGACGTCGGCGATGTCCATGAAGGACAGGGCGTCCATGATGCCGTCGCCGAAGATCAGCTTGTCGGGGACGGACGTGAGGAGCGGGTCCGACTCGCCTTCGCCGGTGAACGCGAACGCGTTGAGGGTGAAGATCGGGTTGTTGCCGCCGTCGAACGCAGGCACGGAGGCGATCACGTCGGCGACCGCGGCGGCGTACGCGTCGGCATCGGCTTCGGTGAAGCCGTAGAAGGCGACAAGCAGTCGCGACACCCGGTCGGTGTCGAGCAGCATGTCGCCGTGCATCGCATGAAGCTGGATGTCAGAGGACTCGACGTCCCAGAACCGCTTCACGTCGCGGAACGTGTGATGCAGCTTCGTCGACTGGATGCTCAGGTCGTACGCGGGGTCGGTGTCTCGACCGAAGATCAGGGCGTCGTACGTCGGGAAGTCGAGCACGCCGCTCAAGACCAGGAAAAGGATCTGGTCATTGGTCATTCCGGCCAGCAGACCGTCGACGTAGGCGTCGAGGTCGGTCGGCCCGCACTCGTAGTCGTCGGGGTTGATGACCCGTTGGAGAGCCTCGGTCGCCGGAGACGACTCGATGCCGAGCCGGGCCGCTGCGGCGTCGCGGCGGGCAGCCCAGTCGTCGGGTAGCAGAGCGTCCCAGTCGCTTGTCGCCGGGTCGCTGGTCGTCGGCGTGGCGCTGGTATCGACCGCCGAAACAGCCGGGGCCAGCAGGCCGAGCGACAGGGTGAGGCCGGCGCCAACTACCGCAGCCCGCCGGATGGATAGCTTCATGACTCAACTCCTTCACACGAGACGTCGGAACGTCTTGGACCAGCCCGGTCTGGACCGGGCAGGACCGAAGGGTCGGTCAGCAGGTTCGAGACGCGGGCGAGCACATAGTACGCAGGCACGATAATGGTTTGGAGGCGGCGCCGACAGGTACAAAGGGTCGCGAGCGTGCGGCGGGACTTGGTGGTCAGGTTCATGATGAGGCGTAGGAGAGCCGTGGGCTACGGGATCAAGAGGTCTGTCACACCGGGCGACCGGCACGCATTCCATCGGCTCGATGCACCTGCCGGTGATCGAACGTGAGCCAGTCAGACCACTCTCCGTCGGACGAGTCAGGACGCCCGCGACGGATCGTCAGCGAGGCACGCTGGCCAACGGTCGTCGCACTCCTGGTGACGATGGGCCTCACCTTGCTGCTGCCCGAGCCGTTGCGCCTCGGCCCGCGATTTCTGATCCCCGCTCTCGAACTCATCCTGCTGATCGCCTTGGTGGTCGGCGACCCGGGCAAGATCGATCGCACCAACCGGTGGCTGCGCCGACTGTCCCTTTCACTGGTGACCGTGCTCGTCGCCGAAGCGTTGTGGGCAACGTCAAAGCTGGTCTACATACTCATCGAAGGCACCAACCCGGCCGTCAACGACGCGTACGACCTGCTGGCGGCCGGTGGGGCGGTCTGGGCGTCGAACAACATCGCATTCGCGTTCCTCTACTGGGACCTCGACAGCGGTGGCTCGGCCGCTCGAGCGCACTTCCTGCCGACGTACCCCGACCTCGCTTTCCCGCAGCAGCTGAACCCCGACCTCGCACCGCCGGACTGGCGGCCGCGGTTCGTCGATTACCTCTACCTGGGTTTCACGAACGCGACCGCCTTCAGCCCCACTGACGTCATGCCACTCGCGGCATGGGCCAAGATCGCCATGACCATCCAGTCGCTGCTCTCGCTCTCGATCCTCGGCCTCGTGATCGCCCGAGCGGTCAATGTCTTCGCGTGACATGGGTGGCACAGGCGCAATCACCCGCCGCGATGCCACCCTGAGCGTGCACGTTGAGCATATACCGCCAGGGGGTATAGTGGCAGGCTTGTGGAGATGATCCCTACCGGAATGTGGGGTGCGCGATGGCCAGCGACCGCAGGACGGCGATTCTCGATCTGCGAGGACTGCATTGGGCGTCGGAGCAGAACGTCGCGACGTCGGTCCTGCAGCGGCGGCCAGGCGTGGTCGAGGTGGCGGTCAATCCGGTCGCTCAGACCGCGACCGTCGTCTTCGACCCGACAGTGACCTCGGTCGCCGAGATGCGGCAATGGGTACGCGACTGCGGCTATCACTGTGACGGCCTGTCGGTGCCGCAGCACATCTGTGATCCGGAGATCGAGCCTCATGCCCAGCCTGAGTCGACCCCGGCCGCCGAGCCGGCACCGTCTCCGCACGAGGCGATGGGCCACGGCGGACACGAGGGCATGTCGATGGCGGACATGGTCGCTGACATGCGCAACCGGTTCCTGGTCGCCGCGATCTTCTCGATCCCGATCCTGGTGTGGTCCCCCATCGGCCACGACGTGCTCGGCCTGGACGTCACGGTGCCGTTCGGCATGCGGGAGGACGTGTGGGCGCTGCTGCTCAGCCTGCCGGTGATCTTCTACGCCGACTGGATCTTCTTCG
>JALDXR010000092.1:0-9576 GCA_032154865.1 Nocardioidaceae bacterium | reverse complement strand
CCGAGAAGGAGCACCCACATGACCACGACCATGGACCACAACGGGGTCGACGTCACCGCCTTGTTCGCGACGATCGACGCGGTCAGGGACGATCCAGAGTTGGCGAAGTTTCAGTTCCGTGCCACGAACCAGTGGTTGAGGGGGACCCACAACAAGTCGACGATCCACGGCTTCTACGGCGCCAAGCAGGAGATGACCCACAAGGCGGCGTGGACCTACGACGCAGACCATCCGGCGGTGCTGATCGGCCAGGACAACGGTCCGACGCCGGTGGAGTACGTGCTGCACGCGCTCGCAGCCTGCCTGGCGTCCGGGCTGGCCAACATCGCCGCCGCGCGCGACGTGGAACTCACCGAGGTGACCGCCACCGTCGAGGGCGACATCGACCTGCTCGGAATCCTCGGGCTGTCCGACGAGGTCCGCAACGGATACGAGCAGATCAAGGTCGGCTTCAGGCTCCGCGGTGACGACCCCGACAAGCTACGCGGTGTCGTCGAGCAGGCGCGTCGCCGCTCCGCGGTGTACGACGTGCTGACCAACGGCGTGCCGGTCTCGATCGACGTCGACGCCGGATGAGGTACGACGTGGTGGTGGTCGGCGCCCGTGCCGCGGGCGCGGCCACCGCACGCCTCCTGGCCCGGCACGGGCTGTCCGTCCTGCTCCTCGACCGGGGCAGGTACGGCTCGGACACTCTGTCCACGCACGCCCTGATGCGCGGGGCGGTGCTGCAGCTGCACCAATGGGGGCTGCTGGAGCGCGTGATCGCGGCCGGAACTCCCCCGGTCCGGCGGGTCACCTTCCGTTACGCGGGAGATGCCATCCCGATCGCGATCAAGCCTTCGTACGGGGTCGATGCGCTGTACGCACCACGGCGTACCGTCCTCGACCCGATCCTGGTCGACGCGGCCGCTGACGCCGGGGTCGATGTGCGTTTCGGGGTCGCCGTGTCCGACGTCGAACGGGACGCTCACGGCCGCGTCACCGGCGTCGCCGGCCGCACTCGCGACGGCCACCCGTACCGGGCATCGGCGCGGATCGTCGTCGGAGCAGACGGGATCCGCTCCACCGTCGCCGACCGGGTCGGAGCGGCCGTCCTGCGGACCGGCACCGGGGTCACGGCCACCACCTACGGCTACTGGCCCGGCCTGGATGTCGACGGATACGAGTGGAACTACCGCCGCAACGCGGCCTCCGGAGTCATCCCGACCAACGACGGCCTGGCCTGCGTGTTCGCCAGTGCGCTCCCAAGCCGGGTCGGCCGCGGCGGCGTCGCCCCGCTGCTCCGGATCGTCGCCGAGGCCGATCCAGACCTCGCCGAACGGCTCGCGGCGATGCCCTCGCCCGCGACGCGCACCTTCACCGGACTGCCCGGGTACGTTCGCCACTGCTGGGGACGGGGCTGGGCACTGGTCGGCGACGCCGGCTACTACAAGGACCCACTCAGCGCCCACGGCATCACCGACGCTCTTCGGGACGCCGAGCTGCTCGCCCGGGCGATCGTCTCGATCCTCCTGGCCGACGCTGACGAGCGGGATGCCCTGGCCGACTACCAGGCAACGCGGGACGCGCTGTCCACCCCGTTGTTCGACGTCACCGACGTCATCGCCGGCCACCGCTGGAGCGACCAGCAGATCGGTGACCTCCTGCTGCGCCTCAACGCTGCGATGTCCGACGAACTGGACACGCTGGCCGATCTGGCAGCGAATCCCGCACAGCGCCTCCAAGAACCGGCTCAATCGAGGTAGTCGGGCACGTCGGCTGGCCCAGCCAGTCCCCGTCTGGGCATGATTTCCGGGACGAGTGCAGCCCATACCATCGCTCATCACGGTCACGGCTGCTCCTGCTCGGCGTATGGGTCTGCAGCGACGAGGCGTGTGGGTACGACCATGGGCGGCATCACAGGAGCATGGCTCCTCCGGTGGGGACCGCGAGCGGCTGTCTTGACGCTGACCGCCATCGGGTTCTACATCGTCATGCCAAGCCTGCTTACTCTCTTCGGATCCTGGCCGCGACTGGCGGACGTGGACGTGCTCTGGTTCGTCCTACTCGTGCTGCTCCAACTGGGGAGTTTCGCCGCGCTGTGGTGGCTCGCCCGGATGGCCCTCGAGCCCGACCCGCAGCTGGCTGAGCTCCCGGACCAGCCACCTCCTGATCCGCGGTGGGCGTCGGTGATCACCGCGCAACTGGCCGGCAACGCGGCCAGCAGAATCGTGCCAGGCGGACCAGCCGCGGGCGGCGTGGTTCAGGGCAGCATCTTGGTTCGCGATGGCCAGCCCGGCCCGGTCGTCGCCTCGGCGTTGGCCGGCGTCGGGCTGCTCACGACCGCGGTCCTGCTGCTCCTTCCGGTCCTGACCGTGCCAGCGCTCCTGATCGGACCGCCTCCGGCCGAGCAGCTGCGATTCGGCTTGCTGCTGTCGCTGATCCTCGCGGTGGTGGTCGTCGGGCTAGGCGTGGCGGCGTTGACCTGGCCGCGGTCGGTGTCCTTCGTCGGCCGCCTCGTCGGCCGAATCGTCCACCTGGTGAGGCCCGCGGTCACGCCAGACCGGGTCGCGGACCTGCTGCTCGTCCAGCGCGCCCGACTGCGGGCAGTGTTCTCCGGCCGCTGGATGCGCGCCATCTTCGCGGCCGCCGCAAACCGCATGCTGGACTACGCGGCATTGGTGGCGGCGCTGACTGCGTTCGGCGCACACGCCCGGCCGTCCGAAGTGCTCCTGGCCTACGTCGTCGCGCAGGCGCTCGCGATGGTGCCGATCACGCCCGGTGGGCTCGGGTTCGTCGAGTCCGGGCTCACCGCGCTACTCGTCTTGATCGGGGTCGGCGCCGATACCGCAGTCGTCGGGACGCTGCTCTACCGTCTGGTGTCGTTCTGGCTACCGATACCGATCGGCGCACTCGCCTGGGCCGGCTGGCGGCTCCGGGCCGGCCCGGCCCGAATGTAGAGCGGTTCGCGCCGTGTCCCGAGTCAGTCGGTAGGAAACCGCGGCGAGAGGGCATACCGCAGCAGAACCACGTCATCGATGTGGCGTACCTCGGCCAGCGTCGCCCGCCGGTCCGGGCTCCACGGAAACCGGCCGTCACCAACGAACCGCCGGGCCTGTGAGTCGCCGACGAAGAACGGGGCGACGACGAGGTGGAGCTCATCGACCAGGTCAGCGGCGAGGTACTGAGTGTGTACCCGCTCGCCGCCCTCCACCATGAGGCGTCGCACACCGCGGGCGTGGAGGTCCTCGCCCACCCGCCTCAAGTTGGCCGGCTGCCCGCCGTCGACCACGGTGGCCACCGACCCCAGGCGGTCGCGGGCCTCGGCCACGGTGGCGCTCTCGCAATAGACAAGCTTCTCGGTGTTCCCGGTGGTGAAGAAGTTCGCGGTCGCGTCGAGCTTCGCGCTGCTGGTCACCGTGACCTTGATCGGTGAGGGTGGGAGCCCGCGCGCGACCCGCTCGTCTCGCCGATCCTGGGCACGGATGAGCAACCGCGGGTTGTCCTGGCGGATGGTGGCCGCGCCGACGAGGATCGCGTCGCAGGAGGCGCGAACGGCGTCGACCCGGTCGAAGTCGGCGGCGTTCGACAGCAGCAACCGTTCGCCGGTGGCACTGTCGATGTAGCCGTCGATCGACATGCCGCAGCTGAGGATGGTGTACGGGCGATCAGGCACGGGCGACGCCTTCCTGGGCGGCGGTATCGGGCAGGCCCCGGTGGAAGACTGGATTCCGACGGAGCCATGCCGCGACCATAACCGCGGCGCCGGGGAGAGTGGCGACGAACACCATGACGCCGTACGTCACGGCGGTGGCGACGCCCTGGTCTGCGCCCAGTCCGGCCAGTGGGAACACCCACGCGGCTCCACCCTCACGTGGGCCCCATCCCGCGAAGCTCATGGGCAGCGCCGTGACCAGCAACACGAGCAGGATCAGCGGCAGGAGGCGAGTCGGTGAGACCGTCAATCCGGCCGCTCGGGCGGCGATCAGGAAGGTTGTCGCATGGCCGGCCACGACCACGGTGGAAGCCAGCACGACGCCGGGCCAGACCCGAGCGGCCAGCAGGCCGTCCCGAACGTCGGTGGCCAGCGCGCGGGCCGTCCTGGCCAGCACGGAGGGTCCGCGACGAGGCAGCGTCCGGGCCACAACCATCGCGGCCAGCACGGCCACGACGACCGCCACCGCGACGACGGGCATGGACGAGCGGATCGGCGATGGCAGCACGAGCAGCGCCACAATCGTCAGAGCGACCTGCACGAACTGACCGGCGGTCCGCTCCCAGGCCAAGACCCGAAGAGCGCAGCCGAAATCGCCCACCTCGTGACCGCGGCGTACGGCCCGGCGGACGTCCCCCAGCACTCCGCCCGGAAGGACCGTGTTGAGGAATTGGGACTGGTAGTACGCGCAGATCGCCGCACCCAGGGGCAGTCTGGAACCCAGACCCTGCGACACCAGCCGCCACCGCCAGGCGCAACACACCGTGGTCGGCACGGCGATGCCTGCGGCCGCCACCAACGACCACGCGTCGAGCTGGCGAAGCGGCTCGAGGAACGGGCTGGCGCCCAGTCGCCAGACCAGGACGGCGAGGATCGCGGCGCCGACCGTCATGCGGGTCCAAGCCCACGGGCCACGGCTCGGTCCCAGCCGGCGGTCTCCGCGCGGGTAGCGCATCCGGTGAACCTCCGTCTTGTCCTGTGGGTACATACGGACATCGCGGCGGAATGGTTCACCAGCCGCGCAGGACGTCAACCCGGCCGGACCAGCAGATCCGCGTGGCCCACGGTGATGGACAATCGGCCTTCGGCCACCTCGGCGAGGCGTCTCCGTCCGTAGGAGAAGGCTGGGTCCAGCTCCGGTCGCTGCTCGGATGCCGCGGCCAGCCAGCCCGCGAGCCACCTCGCCGCCAGCGCGGCCCGACCGGGACCAAGCCACCACGGGCTCGGTCGGACCAGGACGTCGAAGCCCCGCCGGGTGAAGCCGTCGACTGCGGCGCCGACCGCCTCGGGCCCGAGCAGCCGGCGAGCGCCGACGGTGCGTCGCTGGTGGGCATTGAACGCCTCGGCGACCCACCGGTCGAACGGGTCGGCCGGGGTCAGCTCGACGCGACCGGTGACGCTGAGGGTGATCAGCACGGGACAGCCCACTCCGGCACAACTGGCGACGAGTCGTTCGAGCTCGTCCGACGTCATCAGGTCCAGCAGCGCCGAGGCGGTGATCAGGTTCGCTCCCGCCAGCTCCTCCGGGTCGAGCCGAGTGACGTCGCGCCGGCGGGTCTGCGTGATGACCGGGGCACCATCAGCCGCTGCGACCGGCGGGTCCGAGGCGGCGCGAGTGAGCAGGTCGGCATCCCTGTCGTACAGGACCCAATGCTGGGCGCCGTTCAACCGCGGCGCGAGCCAACGGGCCATTGACCCGGTGCCGCAACCGAGATCGTGGACGGTCGTGCCGCCGGTGGGCGGCAGATGTCTGAAGATCTCCTCGACGAGCTCTGCCGATCGCGCGGCGGCGTCGACGGGCTCGCGCAACGCCAGCCACTCGGGAGCCGTCTGGATCTGTCCGGTCGTCACACCAGCTCCGCGAGGACGCGGGACATCCGCTCCGCGGTCGCGGACCAGCCGAAAAGGGTGTCGCGGCGCCGCTCGGCAGCCCGCCGCAGCCGCCGTCGCAGCTCGACATCGTCGAGCCAGGCACTCAGCGCCTCGGCGAGGGCCATCGGGGAGTCGGGTGGCACCAGCAGACCCGGCCGGCCGCCGCCGGACTCGGGACCGAGGGCCTGCGGGAGCCCACCGACGGACGAGGCGACCACTGGCAGCCCACGGGCCAGTGCCTCGGTGACGACCATTCCGTAGCTCTCGGTCCGGGACGCCAGCACGAGCAGATCGCCGCCGGCGTACGCGGCCTCGAGCGCCGGGCCCGTCAGCGGCCCGGTGAAGTGCACCCGATCGCCGATGCCGTCCTCCCGGGCCTGTCTGTACAGTCGGTCGACGAAGCGCGGATCCCGGTTCAGGCTCCCCACGCACGTGCAGCGCCACCCGAGGTGCCGGATCATCGCCAGCGCGGCCAGCAGCACATCATGCCCCTTGTTCGGCGTGACCGCGGCCACGCAGCGCAGCTCACCGCCGGTCGCCGTACCCGGCGCGATGTCCGCGGCATCCACGCCCGGTTCGGCGACATGGACCCGATCTGGCTGGAGCGAATATCGGCCGAGCAGCCAGCGCCGAGTCGACTCGCCGGGCGTCACGACGGCGGCGGCCGCCGACAGCACCATGGCCTCCCGCACAGGTGCCGCCTCCACCACCGGCTGGCCTGGTGGAGCGTCACCCAGCGGCATGTGCACGAGAACGACCAGACAGAGGCGGCGCGCCTCGGGCACGAGCACCTCCGGGGCGGCCGAGGCGACCAGACCGTCGAGCAGGACCACGGCGCCGTCGGGGATACCGCTGACGACCTCCCTGAGCGCGGCCCGGTCCTCCCGAGCCGGCGTCGGCCATGAGCCGCGTACGGCGTGCTCGTGCACGAACCATCCCAGCGCGGTGAGTTCGCAGCTGGCCCGGCGATCGTAGACGTTGCCGCCACTCGGCCGGTCCGGATCGTCGATGCCGTCCGGCACGACCAGGTGGACCTCGTTCACGGCGCGCTCATAGGGGCCGCTCGTAGGTCGCCCACGCGATGTGCGACTCGTGCAGGGCAACCGCGAGGCCGGCCAGCCCGCCGCCCCCGCTACCGAGAGCACCGGCGCGTACCCGCTCCGCGAGTCGATCGGCGACCACCTTGGCGAGCGCCTCGGTCGTCGTGTTCATGCCGGCGAACTCGGCATCGTCGTCCAGGTTGCGGTAACTCAGGTCGTGGAGTACGGCGCGAAGCTCCTGACTCGCGCGTCCGATGTCGACGACGATGCCGTCGTCATCGAGATCCGTACGCCGGAAGGTCGCGTCCACGACGTAGGTCGCACCGTGCAGGCGCTGCGCGGGTCCGAACACCTCGCCGCGCAGGCTGTGGGCGATCATCATGTGGTCCCGCACGGTCACGCTGAACATCCGATCACCCTTCGCCGTAGCTGACGGTGTGGCAGAGCGCCGGCTGACTCCCGGCCGCGAGCCGCGACATCAGGTCTGGCAGCTCGTCGAACGGGGACACGCCGGTGATCAGCGCGTCGAAGGCGGGATCGCGCAGCAGGTCAAGCGCGAGAGCTCTCCGGTCGACCAGTGTCCGGCTGCCGGAGCGGGCGGGCGAGACCGTCCCGACCTGGCTGGAACGGATCCCGAGCCGTCCGGAGTGAAAGGCGCCCCCGAGCGAGAGCTGAACCTCGGCATCGCCGTACCAGGACAGGTCGAGGACGGTGCCCTCTCGGTCCAGCAGATCCAATGAGAGTTGGAGTCCGGAGGAGGTCGCGCTGGCGTGTACGACGAGGTCACGCCCGTCCGCGGCCTCCGCAGGCGAGGTGAAGCCCGCGCCCAGGTGGGTCACGACCTCGGCCTTGGCCGGATCCACGTCGACGACAGTGACGTCGACAGCAGGAAACCGGGTCAGCAGGCGCGCGACGCAGCAACCGACCATTCCGGCGCCGACGACGGTGACCCGGTCACCGATGAGTGGTGCGGCGTCCCACAGCGCATTGACGGCCGTCTCGACGGCGCCGGCGAGCACCGCCCGCTCCGGCGGCACCGAGCCGGGTACCGGGAGCACGGCCGCGCTCGGCACGACGTACGCGGTCTGGTGCGGGTACAGGCAGAAGACGGTGCGATCGCGAAGGTCGCGGGGGCCGTGCTCCACCACGCCCACATTGAGGTAGCCGTACTTGACCGGTCCCGGGAACTCGCCCTCCTGGAACGGTGCCCGCATCACGCTGTACTGGCTCCTCGGGACCTGGCCGCGAAACACCAGGGTCTCGGTGCCCCGGCTGATCCCGGAGCAGAGGGTGCGAACCACGACGTCGTCCGTACCAGGCTCCGGCAGCCGAACCGGCCGGATCTCGCCCGCTCCGGGCTCGCGCACCCAGAAGGCCAAGGCCTCAGTACGCATCGGCAGCTCCCCGCTTTCGGAGATCCGAACACTAGCAACGTACGTACCTTTGCTGTAGCCATAGCGTGGGAGGTGCGAATGCTCGGGGTTCGAACCGGGCCGGCGGTGGGTCTGACAGCGCTGGTTGCTCTGCTCGCCACGCTGGAGATGACCGTCGGCCTGAGCGGTCTCGGCTGGGTCGTCGGACTCGCTTGTGGGGTCGTTCTGAACGCGGCGGTGGCCGGCGGACTGGCACGAAACGGAGTCACTGTGCTGGGGCCGGCGGACCTGGTGACCCTCATCCGGGCCACGCTCGCCTGTGGCGTGGCGGCGCTGACCGCGGACTCGTTTGTCCAGCCGCCCGCCGTCGCGACCCTGGTGGCGCTCACGGTCGTCGCGCTCATACTCGACGCAGTCGATGGGCGGATCGCGAGACAGACGCGCACGGCGTCGATATTCGGCGCGCGATTCGACGGCGAGGTCGACGCGTTCCTCATGCTGGTCCTCAGCGTGTACGTCGCCCGCGAAGCCGGCGGATGGGTGCTCGCGATCGGCGGCATGCGCTACGCCTTCGCCGTGGCGGGCTGGGTCGTCCCCTGGATGCGCCGACAGCTGCCACCGCGCTACTGGCGCAGGGTGGTGACCGCGATCCAGGGCATCGTGCTGACCGTCGCTGCGGCCGAGGTCCTGCCTTCGTGGGTGACCGAGCCCGCGCTGGCCGTCGCGTTGGTGCTGCTGGCCGAGTCGTTCGGACGGGATGTCTGGTGGTTGTGGCGTCATCGCCACGCGGCGCCGGACGTAGCCACCCGCCGGCCCGGCCGGCCCGAGGTGGCCGTGGTGATCAATCTGGTGGCCGTGCTCCTGGTGTGGGTCGCACTCGTCGCTCCGAACCGCGCCGATGACGTGACGCTCGGTGCGTTCCTTCGGATCCCGGTCGAAGGGTTGGTCTTGGTCGGCCTGGCCCTCGTTCTCCCGCGCCGGCCAAGGCGAGTCACCGCGGCAGTGGCGGGACTGCTTCTCGGTCTGTTGACCATCTGGAAACTCCTCGACGTCGGGTTCTATGCGATTCGCGACCGCCCGTACAGCGTGGTGACAGACCGGGGCTACTTCAGACCCACCGTCGACTTCGTCAACGACTCGTTCGGCACGACCGGCGCCACCCTCGCGGTCGTCTCGGCCGCCGTGCTTGTCATCGCCCTTCTCGTCTGCATGCCGCTTGCCGCAGTGCGAGTCACCGGGCTTGCGAGCCGTCATCGCCGTTGGTCCGTCCGCACCGTCTCCGGGCTCGCTGTTATCTGGATCGCCGGTGCAGCATCGGGCCTCCACGTCGGGTCGGATCAGCCGATCGCCTCGGTGGACGCGGGCGACCTCGTCGTCGGCAAGGTTCGCGCGGCCGCCGCCGACGTCCAGGAAGTCCAGAGCTTCGGGACAGCGATCGCGGATGACCGCTACCGGGACCGAGCCGATCTGCTGGCCGCACTTCGCGGCAAGGACGTGTTCGTCGTCTTCGTCGAGAGCTACGGCCGCAT
This sequence comes from Nocardioidaceae bacterium, assembly GCA_032154865.1. Taxonomy (GTDB): domain Bacteria; phylum Actinomycetota; class Actinomycetes; order Propionibacteriales; family Nocardioidaceae; genus DATFRX01. The sequence goes on along the minus strand of JALDXR010000092.1, from coordinate 68 downwards.
GGCGCTGGAGGACACGCCGTCCGCGGAGCGGATCCGGGCCACGGTCGACGCCGGCACCGCTCGCCTAG
>JALDXR010000573.1:0-2874 GCA_032154865.1 Nocardioidaceae bacterium | reverse complement strand
GCATATCCGGTACGCGCTGGCCAATGACGCTGCCGAGTGGCCCTCACCACACCGCACGAACGAAGCGTCGGTCACACGGCGCTACCATCCGACATCGCTCTGTCACCAGGACGTTCGTCGTCGACCAATCGCTTGCCGAGGCTCACGACGTCGTCGACCCGATAGCCGAGTGCTTCGTAGAACGCGACGACTGCGGCGTTGCCGGTACGGATCTGCAGATTGATCTTGGGGCATCCCACAGCCGCCAGTCGCGCCTCGGCCGCTCGCATGAGCAGCCGCCCGAGACCCTGCCGTCGACGGTCCGGAGCGACCGCCAGGTAGTTGATCCAGCCCCGGTGTCCCTCGTAGCCGGCCATCACCGATCCGACGATCGCGCCGTCGGCCTCGGCGAGGAGCAACAGGTCGTCACCGACGTCGACCTTGCGCTGGATGTCCCGGTAGGGATCGTTCCACGGGCGTAGCAGATCGCACGACGCCCACAGCGCCACGAGGGCGGCTTCGTCTCCAGTACGGAACGGTCGGATCTGAGTCACCGTGCCATCCAACACGGACCGGCCAGCGAGTCGTCGCCAAGGCCCATCGGCGACCGGCACACTTGTCCCGTGGGCGAAGCCGAGCTCCTGATCGCCGGGTTGCTGGTGGCCGTGGCGGGTCTGAGCGCACTCGCCCGGTTCATCTCCGTGCCCTATCCGATCGTGCTCGTCGTCGGCGGAGCCGTGTTCGGCTTCATTCCCGGTCTGCCTGAGGTCCACCTCGATCCCGAGGTGGTTCTGCTCGTCTTCCTGCCGCCGCTGCTCTACGCCGCTGCGATCACCGCGAACTTCAACGATCTACGAGCCAGCATCCGCCCCCTGACCTTCAGCACGGTCGGGCTCGTACTGGCGACGATGACCACGGTCGCCTGGGCCGCACACGAACTGATCCCGGGCATGGACTGGCAGGTCGCCTTCGTCCTGGGCGCGATCGTCTCGCCGACCGATCCGCTGGCCGCGGCCACGATCATGCGCCGGCTCGACGCTCCACGGCGCATGGTCAGCACCATCGAGGGCGAGGGCCTTTTCAACGACGCGACCGCGCTGGTGGCCTATCGGGTCGGAGTCGCCGCCGTCGTGGCCGGGAGCTTCTCGCTCGCAGAGGCCAGCCTGCGATTCGTCCTCGGCGCGATCGGAGGGGTCGCCATCGGCCTCGCCGTCGGTGTGATCGTCGCCGAGATCCGCAAGCGGATCGCCGACACCGAGGTGAGCATTACGATCTCCCTGCTCACCTGCTACGCGGCCTTCGTACCCGCGGACGCCATCGGCGCCTCCGGTGTCCTGGCAACGGTGACGGCCGGCATCTACATGGGCGTCATGGCCGCGCGGATCCTCCCGGCGCGGATCCGCCTGCAGGGCTACATCGTCTGGAACATCCTGGACTACATCGTCAACGCGGTGCTGTTCGTATTGATCGGACTGCAGCTCCGCGCCGCCTTGGACGGCCTGTCGGGATACTCGGCAGGCACCCTGGCCGGGTACGCCCTGGCCGTCACCGGCGCCGTCGTGGGCACCCGGCTGGTCTGGTTCTTCACGATGCCGTACCTGATCCGGACGATCGATCGGCGCCCGGCTCAACGAGAGCGGCGGGTCAGCGCCAGCTGGCGATTCGTGATGGCCTGGAGCGGCATGCGCGGCGCGGTCTCGCTCGCGGTGGCTCTGGCGCTGCCGCTCACGACGGACGCCGGGGAGGCCTTCCCGCAGCGGGACCTCATCATCTACCTGACCTTCGCGGTCATCTTCTTCACCCTCGTCGTCCAGGGTCTGACCTTGCCCACCCTGATCCGATGGTTCGACATCAATGACGGCGGGGCCGACGCGGACGAGGAGATCCGGGCCCGGCTACGGGCCACCAAGGCCGCTATCGACCAGATCGACGCCCTCGCCGACGAGGAGTGGACGCGCAACGAGACCGTCGAGCGGATGCGCGCCCTCTACGAGTACCGCAAACGCCGATTCGCCGCCCGTGCCGGCAAGATCGACGACGACGGGTTCGAGGACCGCTCGCTGGCGTACCAGCAGATGATGCAGCTCGTACTCGCCGCCCAGCGCGACGCGCTCATCCACATGCGCAGCGACGGGGACGTGTCGAACGAGGTCATGAACCGAATCCTGCGCGAACTCGACCTCGAGGAGTCGCGGCTGGAGATCTGAGCCGTCCTACTGCGGCTGTCGGCACATCCGCAGGTACGCCGGGCCGTCCGGCACGATCGGATGCAGGGGCTCGATCTGCTCGAACCCGAAGCGCTCGTAGAACGCCACGTTCGCCGAATCCGAGGTGTGCAGGCCACAGGTCACACCGTGCGAGTCGGCGGCTTCGAGTACCGGAACGAGGAGCCGGGCGCCGAGGCCACGGCCCTGCTGCTGAGGGGTGACACCGAGCGCCTGGAGATACCAACCGTCCTCGTCTCGGGCCGCCTCCTCCAAAGCGGCGCCGGCGCGCGCGAAGGCCGGGAATCGGCCGCGGCCGGCCAGTGCGACCGGCAGCATCGATGCGGCCACCTGCACGGAGTCCCACCCCCCTCGGGCCGGGGTGCCCGGCGGGAACCACAACGCGGCACCGGCCGCGATGCCACCGACCCGCGCCAGATATCCGTATCCGCGACGCTCCACGTCCCGAGCGGCCGCGGTCATCAGGCCGCGTACGACCCGCTCGCGCTGTCGGGCATGGGGAAAGGCGAAGTCGAACGCCGGGTAGTCGGCATGGCTCGCTGACAGGACGTACGCCGCTTCCCAGGCGTCCTGAGTCGATATCCGGCGTACGTTGATGCGCGTCGCAGGAATGGCCACCGCGGCTCCCTTCGGCCGCAGCCTAGGCAGCGGGTAGCCACGCCACCGCGAC